>DATCGK010000555.1:0-19885 GCA_036508975.1 Candidatus Limnocylindrales bacterium | reverse complement strand
TGCGACAGTCGGGCTGCCGGACGGGGCCATGCTGGCCGAGGATGCCGTCCCGGCCCGGGACAGGGGTGCATCGCCGCCGAAGGCGACAACGCCGACCACGACCACGACCACGATAGCGACGAGCGACAGGCGAGTGGATTGCCCGACGGCAGGCGTCCTGGGTGGTCCGCAGCTTCCTGGGCTGGTGTGCCGCAGGACAGGATCCCAGTCGGGTGCGCAGCGCTGGTCCATCGGCCAATTGGCCCATGCCCGGGCTGGTCGATCGGACCGCCGGGATCTGGGTCGGTTCGGGTCGCCGTACCATTGGCCCGTGAATGATCTGCCCCCGACCCTGATGACCTTCCCGTCCCTCGATCAGGCCGAGTCCGCCCTCGACTGGATCGGCGTCGAGTTCGCGGACGGCGACGGCTGCTTCGAGGGAACGCTGGCCCCCGATGAGCTGGACCTCCTGGATGCGGCGCTCGCCGACCATGACAGCCCCGAGCCGGTGCGTACGCTCGCCGTCGCAATGCGGGCCCTGCTGACGGCGGCCGGCGAACTCGACGCGACCGGTGCAGCCGACGGCCAAGCGTCGGCCGTGGGCAGAGGCCATGCCCCCGCTCTCGCCTGGCGGGTCGCTTTCACCGCCTGACCCGGCCGCGCCTGACCGCGCCTGGCTCGCCCCGGTCCCAGCCTGACCCTGGCATCGACAAGGGGGCCAGCCCCGACGTACGCTTCGGACATGGCCACGAACGGCGACCGCCGGATCGGCATCATCTCGACGCGGCTGGCCGGCACGGACGGCGTCTCGCTCGAGACGGCGAAGTGGGCCGAGGTGTTGGACCGCCTCGGCTGCGAGTGCTTCTACCTCGCCGGGGAACTCGATCGGCCGCCCGAGGTGAGCCGCCTCGTCCCGGAGGCGTTCTACCGCCACCCCGACATCGACGCGATCAACGCCGCCGCGTACTCGGGGGACTGGGCCACGACGGCCGCCGCCGACTCGGAGCACCCGGCGATCCGGCGGCGCGATTACTTCTCCCCGTACGTGCGGCCGGACGCCGTGACGCGCCGCATCCAGGAGATTCGGGCCCACCTGAAGGTCGAGCTGTACGCGTTCATCCGGGACTTCGACCTCGACCTCATCGTGGTGGAGAACGCCCTGGCCATCCCGCTCAACATCCCGCTGGCGCTGGCGCTCACGGAGGTCGTGGCCGAGACCGGCATCCCGGTCATCGCGCACCACCACGATTTCTCGTGGGAGCGGCAGCGGTTTGCGGTGAACAGCGTCGGCGACTACCTGGCGGCCGCCTTCCCTCCGGCGCTCCCGTCCATCCGCCACGTCGTCATCAACTCTGTCCAGGCGCACCAGCTGGCGACCCGGACCGGCCTGAACTCCCAGGTCATCCCCAACGTCATGGACTTCGACCGGCCGCCGCCGGCGCCGGACGACTACGCGATGGGTGTGCGCGCGGCACTCGGGGTCGCGGACGGCGACTACTTCATCCTCCAGCCGACGCGGATCATCCAGCGCAAAGGGATCGAGCACGCGATCGAGCTGACGCGTCGGCTTGGCGTTCCCGCCACGCTCGTGATCTCGCACGCGGGCGGCGACGAGGGCCTCGAGTACACCGAGCGGATCCGGGAGTTCGCCAACCTCCTGGACGTCCACGTCCGGTTCGAGTCGGACCAGGTGGACGCGGTCCGGGGTGAGACGTCCGACGGGCGCCGCGTCTACACCCTGGACGACGTGTACCCCCAGGCTGACCTGGTGACATACCCGTCCAGCATCGAGGGCTTCGGCAACGCGTTCCTCGAGGCGGTCTACCACCGCCGCCCGATCGTCGTGAACCGCTATTCGATCTACGAGATCGACATCCGGCCACACGGATTCCGCGTCGTGGAGTTCGACAACTACATCAGCCGGACGACGATCGAGCAGACCCGCCGGCTCCTGGAGCACCCGGCCCTCGGGGCGGAGTGGGCCGACACGAACTACGCGCTGGCCCGCCGGCATTTCTCCTACACCGTGCTGGAGCGGCGGCTGATCGCCGTGCTGGCGGAGTGCTTCGGGGAACGGCAGTGACCGCGGGGTCTGCCCGGCCTCGCCCCACCCCGTCGGCCTCCGCCCGGCCTCGCCCCACCCCGTCGGTCGCGCTGATCCACTACGCCGCCCCTCCCGTGATCGGTGGGGTCGAGCGCGTGCTCGCCCGCCACGCGGTGCTGATGGCGGACGCCGGCCACGACGTCCGCGTGATCGCCGGCCGGGGCCGGGCGCCGGACCCGCGCGTGCGGTTCGTGCGGCTGCCCCTGCTGGACCCCCGCCACCCCGTCATCGAGCGGCTCCAGCTGGCCCTCGACGGGGGCGAGATCCCCGGGGACTTCGAGAGCGTGACGGCCAGGGTCGCGTCGGGGCTGCGCGCCGCGCTCGACGGCGTCGACATCGTGATCGCGCACAACGTCGGCTCGCTCGGGTTCAACCTTGCGCTGACCTCGGCGCTCCATTCGGTGGCGGGCCGGTCCGGGGGCCCCAGGGTGATCCTGTGGCATCACGACCTCGCGTGGACCCTGCCCGCCCACCGCGCGACGCTGCACCCCGGCCTGCCGTGGGACCTGCTCCGGACCGCCTGGCCGGGCGTGACCCAGGTCGTCGTCTCGGCCGCCCGTCGCGACGACCTGGCGGACATCGCGGGGATCCCGCCCGAGGCGATCACGGTGGTGCCCAACGGCGTGGACCTGGAGACGTTGTGGCGGCTGGGCCGGCGAACCGTGTCGCTGATGGCCCGGATCGGTGCCATGCGGGCGACGCCGCTGCTCTTCATGCCCACGCGGATCACGCGGCGCAAGAACGTGGAGCTGGCGCTGCACGTGGTCGCGGCGATGCGTTCGGCGGGCCGCCCTGCGGCGCTGATCGTGACCGGCCCCGTGGACCCGCACCGTGCTGGCGGCGACGCGTACCTGCGTGAGCTGGAGACCTTGCGCCGGGAGCTGGGCCTGGAGGATGCCGCCTGGTTCCTCTCGCCCGAGATGGGCGGATCCCCGACCGACGCCGTCATGGGCGACCTGTACCGGCTGGTGGACGCGCTGTTCCTGCCGAGCCGCGACGAGGGGTTCGGGCTGCCGATCCTGGAGGCCGCGGCCCACCGCCTCCCGATCGTCTGCTCGGATCTGCCCGCGCTGCGACGGCTCGCGGGCGACGCGGCGCTCTATGTAGGCGCGGACGACGATCCGGGTCGCGTCGCGGAACGGATCCTCCAGCGGCTTGACGCCGACCCTGTCGCACGCCTGGCCGCCGAGGTCCGGACGCGCTACACGTGGGACGCCGTCTACCGGGAGCGCATCGCGCCGCTGCTGGCCGGCGACCGGGGCGGCTGATCCCGGTGGCGCTCACCGTGCTACCGCCGCCGCGGCGCTGGCCGCGCTACCGCAGCCGGGGCGCTGACCGCGCTACCGCAGCGTCATCGACGCGACCAGCGTGCCGTCGTGCGCCTCGAACGAGAACCCCTCGTCCTCGAGCAACTTGCGCATCCCCACGTTGTCGGTCGCGAGCTCCGCCAGCAGGTGGGCAACACCCTCGCCGCGAGCGACGGCCACCGCGGTCTGCACGATCCGGGCGCCAACGCCGCGGCGCTGCCACGCGTCCGTGATGACCATCGTGATCGTCCGGTCGTCGCTGGCGTGGACATGCGAGAGGCGGGCCACCGCGATGATCTCCGCGCCGTCACGGCCCTCGGCCTCGGCGACCAGGCCGAACTGCCGGTCGTAGTCCACGAAGCAGATCCGGGTCAGACGCTCGTGGGAGGCCCGCTCCGAGAGCGGACGGTTCGTGCGATAGCGGGCGCGGACCGTGGCCTCCGACAGGCCGGCGTGGAAGCGGGCCACGCCCGGCTCGTCCTCGGGTCGGATCGGGCGGATGGTGATGGCCACCCCGTCGTCCGTGGTGGTCTCGCGCAGGTACTCGTGGGGATATGGCCGGATGGCCAGGCGCGGCAGGTCCGCGTCCGTGATCTCGGCCGGGTGGAGGACCACGCGGGCATCGAGGGCAATGATCCGCTCCGGCGAGGCCAGCAGCGGGTTGATGTCGATCTCGGCGATGCGCGGCTGCTCGGCGACCAGCTCGCTGAAGCGAACGAGCAGCGCGGCCAGCACCTCCTTGTCGATGGGCCTCCGCCCGCGGACGCCCTTGAGCACCTGCGAGATCGTGGTCTCGTCGATCAGGCGCCTGGCCAGGGTGGTGTTGAGCGGCGGCAGCGCCAGGGCCCGGTCCTTGAAGACCTCGACCAGCTGGCCGCCCATCCCGAACAGGAGCACTGGGCCGAACTGCGGGTCCGGGCTGCTGCCCACGATGAGCTCGTAGCCGGTCCAGTTGATCATCGGCTGGATCGTCACGCCCTCGAAGTGCTCCGCGCCCACCTTCTCGGTCACGGCGTCGCGGATCTTTTCGAAGGCCTCGCGCACGGCCTCCTCGGTCCGCAGGTTCAGGACCACGCCGCCGACGTCGGTCTTGTGCGTGATCGTGCGGCTGAGGAGCTTGGCCACCACCGGGTAGCCGATGGCCCCGGCCGCGGCGACCGCCTCGTCCGGTGTCTGGGCGAGCTCGGTGTCGGTGATCGGGATGCCGTAGGCGGCGAGGACCTTCTTGCTCTCGTACTCGGTGAGCAGGGTGCGGCCCTCGGCGGTGACGTCCGCGATGATCCGGTCGACCTCCTCGCGGAACTCGCCCCGCTCAGGGGCCACTGGCAGGCGCGGGGTCTCGTAGAGCGAGCGCAGGTTCGTGTCGTAGCGCCAGAGGTGGTTGAACAGGACGCAGGCCGTGTCCGGGTAGGCGAAGGTCGGGATGCCGGCCTCGCGCAGGATCCGGGCACCTTCCTGCACCTCCTCGCCGCCCATCCAGGACGCGAGCACGGGCTTGCCCTCGATGCGGGCGTGCTTGACGAGGGCGCGGGCCGTCGCCGTCGGGTCCGTCATCGCCTGAGGCGTCAGGATCACGAGCAGGCCGTCGGTCTCCGGGTCGGCGGCGGCAATCTCGAGAGCCTTCGCATACCGGTTCGGCGGCGCGTCGCCGATGATGTCGATCGGGTTGTTGTGGCTCCACACCGAGGGCAGGACCGCGTTGAGCGCCTCCATGGTCTCGGGCGAGATCTCGGACAGCTCACCGCCGCCGCCGATCAGCGCGTCGGTGGCGATGACGCCCGGGCCGCCCGCGTTGGTCACGATGGACAGTCGGCGACCGCGCGGGCGCGGTTGCTTGGCGAGGATCTCGGAGACCTCGAACAGCTCGCTGATCGAGTTGACGCGCAGCACGCCCGCTCGCCGGAAGGCCGCGTCCAGGACGTCGTCCGAACCGGTGAGGGAGCCCGTGTGCGACGCCGCGGCCTTGGCCGCCTGGGCGGTGCGCCCGGGCTTGATGACGATGATCGGCTTGGTCAGGGCCACCTCCCGGGCGGAGGAGAGGAAGGCCCGCGCGTCGCCGATGGTCTCCATGTAGATGACGATGCTGTCGGTGTTCGGGTCGTCGCCCAGGTAGTCGATGGCGTCGCCCCAGCCGACGTCCAGCATCGAGCCCAGCGACACGATCGAGCTGAAGCCCACGTCCTCGTGCGCAGCCCAGTCCAGGATGGCGGTGAGCAGCGCGCCCGACTGCGAGATGAAGCCGACGCGGCCGGGGTTGGCGATGCCGGCGGCGAAGGTGGCGTTCATCCGGTCGATGGGGTTCATGATGCCGAGGCAGTTCGGGCCGATCACCCGGATGCCGTACCTGCGGGCCGCTTCGAGGACCTGGCGCTCGAGCTCCACGCCCTCGGGCCCGATCTCCTTGAAGCCGGCGCTGATGATGATCACGCCCTTGATGCCCGCCTCTCCACACTCGACCATGAGGCCGGGCGCGCTCTTGGCGGGGGTCACGATCACCGCGAGGTCAACGGGCTCGCCGATGGCGCCGATGGACGGGTAGGCCTTCACGCCGAGGATGGCCGGGCGGATGGGGTTGACCGGGTACACGGTGCCCCCGAACGGCGACGAGAGCAGGTTCCACAGGATCGTCCGGCCGACCGAGCCCTCCTTCTCGGTGGCACCGACGACGGCGATCGAGCGGGGATGGAAGATCGCGTCGAGCGGCCCCCGGTCGGTGCGGAGGACGTCGGCGGACAGGTCGCCGGCGGGGTGGGTGGTGGTCATGACGGCCTCGGGCGGTTCGCGGGCGTAGGGGAACGGCGTGCGGGGTGGTGCACCGTCACAGGTTGGGGTGGGCGAGGCCCTCGCGTGACGGGCCGATCGGCGTCTGCGAGCGGCGTCCGGGTCGCAATCGCGGGGTCCATTGGCCCGACCAACGTGGGCCACCTGGCGAGATCCGGGATGGAGGCCTTTTGCGCGGCGGAGGCTCTAAACTCTGGCGAGCGCCCCACCGCGCGTCGCGTTCCACTGCATGAAGGTCCAAAGTTGCCATGAGCACCGTCGTCGCCAGGCTCCGCCGGATCCACCCGGGTGTCATCCTCGCCGTCCTCGACGTCATCGGCCTGTGCATCGCGCTCTACCTGTCCACCGTGGAGCTTGGTGGCGGCGTGCCGTACTGTGGCCCGCTCCATGGCTGCGAGACCGTGGCGCTGAGCGAGTACTCCAGGATCCTGGGGATCCCGGTGGCCGTCTACGGCGTGGTCCTGTCGCTGGTCCTGCTGACGCTCGCCATCGCGTGGATACGGACGAACAAGCCCGCGCTGCTGGACGTGCACTACGGGCTCTCGCTGATCGGCGTGATCTTCGAGGTCTACTTCCTGACGCTCCAGGTGTTCGTGATCCACGCGGTGTGCATCTGGTGCACCCTCTACGGGATCTCGCTGATCGCTCGGTTCCTGGTGGTGATGGTGATCTGGGTCAGGCAGGGGCGGCTGGCGGTGCATCTCGGGAAGTGAGGCTGCCGCCCGGGCGGGCGTTCGTCGCACCCCGGCTCGTCGCCCGCGAGTTGTCGCCTGGCAGTTGTCGCCTGGCAGGCTGACCAATTCAGGGCAGCCGGGACCAGGGCGTCTTGTAGGCTGGCGACGCGCGTCCTCCGCACCGGGATCGGCGGGGTCGCTGCCGGGGGATCATGGGCGCATCGTGACGGTTATCGCCTGGCTGCCGCTCACCCGGGGTGACCCTGGCGTCTCGGTCGCGCCGTGACCCAACGGTTCCATGCCGGAACGATCCGGTCGCGTGGTGCAGCGTTCGTCGCCCGGCAGTCAGGGACCGCGCAACGAACCGAGCACGCGGCGGCCGAGACGGCGCAGGACGGGACCGTTGGGGCGGCCGGGGTGGCGCCGGGCACGCACGCAATAGATCTTGAGCGAGGCCGGTGAACGGGCAGCCGAGCATCGACTCGGCCGGGCCGCCGGCGGTGTCCGGGCGACCCAACGGTCCCGATGCTCCGCCTTGCCGCGACCCGACCGCGGGTAGGGGTGCGGGTCAGGGTGCGGGTGCCGCCGGTGACGGCTCCTGGCTGTTCGACGGCTCGACCGTAGGCGACGGCGTGGGGCTCGCGGTGGGCGTCGGCGTGGGGCTCGCGGTCGGCGTCGGCGTCGGAGTCGGAGTCGGGCTTCCCCCCGTCCACGTGGTCGTCGCCCCGTTCAGCCAGAGCCATTCGCGCGGCGCCAGACCGGACTGGTGGATGCTGGCGGCGATGGTCCGCCCCACGTACCGGAAGTGCCACGGCTCGTACTTGTAGCAGGTGGCCCCGGGGCTCTTCGCCTTCGGGTAGCTCATCACCCAGCCGTAACGCCAGCTGTTGGCGGCGAGCCAGCGGCCGACCCTCGTCGTGCCCCAGTTCGCATAGAACCAGGGTGCGGCGCGGCGCGGTGTCTTGAGGTCCACCGCCGTGCCCAGCTGGTGCTCCGAGTGCCCCGGCCGCGCCGAGGCCAACAGCGCCTGCGGCCGGCCGGCCACCCGCACCCAGCTCGCGAAGGTGGCCGCCTGGTTGCTGTAGCTGCGGTACGCGGACTGGATCGCGAAGCTGGCTCCGGCCGCCCGGGCCGCCCGGACCATCGCCGTGAGATCCGCCAGCGCGATGCGCCGGATCGAGCCCTGGGCGGAGGCACCCGAGCGCGATGCCGGGACCAGGTCGAGTGGCCTGTAGCTGGCCCTGAGCCGGAGCTTCGTATCCACGACACTGCGGTACCAGTCGGTCGTCGCGCGGTAGGTGGTGAGCGTATCGCCCACCACGCACCTCGGCGTGATGCCGGCTTCGGCGGCCTTCGGTACCTGTCCGAAGGTGACCGCCAGCACGGCGGCCAGCAACGCGACGATCAGCCGCGACCCGGAACGCGCGGACATCGACCCATGCCGGGTATGGGGCGGAACGGCGGTTGCCATCCATCCGCCCTAGGGCTCACCCGCGGGCCGGCCTATAGGCCGATGGTCCTCGAGCGGGGGTTCGTCCGGCACGTGGGCCGCCTGGGCTGGCATCACCAGGTCGGCGCTTGTGGGCATGTCCCACAGACCGGCCGGATCCAGGTTCGCGAGGCGTTCGAGCACGTGGTCGGCCTCCCGTTGCGCGGCGACGCAGGGAGCGATGGCCTCGGCCTCGACTGCAACGCGAGGATCGCATGGCCGACGGCGGTCGGGTTGGCTCGCGGGTGGGCGATCAGCCGCCCCGGGGCGGCCCGGCCAGGATCCGCGCCCGCAGCGCATCCGGGGCCGTGTTCGCCCAGTCCGCCTCCAGCCACCAGGTGGCACCGGCCTCCTCGAGGGCACGAGTGATCGCGGCGGCCGCCGCCGCATCGTCGGTCGGCGTGACGCCGTCCACGACGATGTCAAAGGGACGGTGCCGAAGCGCGCGGGGACGTTCCCGACGGCACCAGGCCACGATCTCCGGCAGGAGCCCCAGTTCGGCCGCCGGCCTGCCGTCGGCGCCGGCTGCCTGGACCACGATCCCGTCCCAGTGCACGGCACGTCGCATCGACCGCTCGTGCGGCCACGCACCGATGACCCAGACGGGGATCCGGGGACGTTGGACCGGCCCGGGCCGGATGGTCATCGGCCCGAACCGGTAGTGCTCGCCCTCGAACGAGAAGGGCTCCCCGGAACCGAGGCCCTCGACGATCGCCAGCGTCTCGTCGAGCAGCTGGGCACGGGTTCGGGCGTCAGTCGGCTCGCCCACGTTGCCGAAGGCCTTGTCGTCCAGCGCTCCCAGGCCCACCGGGAGCACCAGGCGCCCGTTCGAGAGGATGTCCAGCGTGATCGCCTGGTGCGCGAAGCCCCACGGCCGCCGCCGCGTGGCGGCGAAGACCACGGCGCCGAGGCGGACGCGATCGGTGCGCATCGCGATCGCCGCCAGCACCACCCACGGGTCGTAGAGCGCCTGCCCATCGATGGCGATGGCGTCGAAGGTGAAGACACCGTCCCAACCCGCCGCCTCGGCATCGGTGGCGAGCTCGGCGGCCGTGCGTGGGTCGCCGGAGGTGAGGATCACGCCGTACTGCATCGGACCATTCTGCCGGTCGTCGGTCGCATCGATCGTCCTGGTCCGTGATGGCCGGCTTCCCGGGTGGCTGACGGGCTCCTGCCCGGTCCACGACCTCGGCGGACCGTCCGCTCGCCCCGCGCTCCGCGGACTTGGGTAACACTTGTCTCCCGGCACGCTCGGTCTGCTCTGGCGGTCGAGGCCGGCCCGTCATCCGGAGGCACGGACACATGCTTGCGCGCGCTGCCGCGTCGATCCTCTCCCTCTTCCTCGTGCTGTCGGTTGCGGCCTGCGGGTCGGCGGCCAGCAACACCACGCAGCCCGCCGGTGGGTTCGTCACGATCGGCGGAGCCTGGGCGCGTGCCGCGCAGTCCGGCGGCACCTCCGCCGCCTACATGACGATCACGAACGGGACGCTCTCGGACGACACCCTCACGGGCGTCTCGACGCCCGCTGCCGCCTCCGCGAGCCTCCACGAGACCATGGCCGGCGCGAGCGGCATGACCGGCATGCAGCCCGTGGACGGGATCAGGATCCCGGCCGGCGGGACCGTCACGCTGGAGCCCGGCGGCTACCACGTGATGCTCGAGGGCCTGACGGGAGACCTGGTGGCCGGACAGGTTGTGCGCCTGACCCTCACGTTCAAGGGGGCCGGTTCCATCGAGGTGTCCGCCGAGGTCCGGGCGAGCTGATCCCGCCATGGCACTCCAGCCCGCCGAACCACACGAGCCCTCCGCACCAGCGCCGATCGACCGCCGCGCCGCGGTCGTGGGCCTCGTCATGCTCGCGTTCCTGGCGATGCTCGCGGTCGGGCTGGTCGTCCTCGTGCTGCGCGACAACGCCGGGGGCATCGGCGGGACGGCCGGGGCCACCCCGGGCCCCAGTTCCTTCGCGTACGCGGACGTGGGGCCAGCGCCCGCGCTGGAGCTGAAGGACCAGGACGGCAACCCGTTCTCGCTCGCCTCGCTCCGGGGGCAGCCGGTGATGGTCTTCTTCGGCTACACGCACTGCCCGGACGTGTGCCCGGCCACCATCGGCAACGTCAACCAGGTGCTCCTCACCACGGGAGAAGGCCCGCGCGCCGTCTTCGTCTCGATCGACCCGGAGCGGGATGACGTCGCCGCCATGAACCAGTACCTCCGGTACCTGCCAAAGGCCTACGTCGGCCTTTCGGGTACGCCGGCGGATATCCGGCGCACGGCGGACGCGTGGGGCGTGAAGTACGCGCGGATCGACACGGGCGCGGCGAGCGGCTATGCCATGGCCCACACGGCCGACGTCTTCCTCGTCGACGCCCAGGGCATGCTCCGGGCGCACTTCCCGTTCGGGACAAAGGCCGAGCCGATCGCCGCTGCGGTCGAGGCGCTGATGGCGGAGACCCCGGCCGGGACCGCGGGCCCGGGCACCGCGACCCTGCCCACGGCCGCGCCGGGCACCGCGACGCCGGAACCGACACCGGGCACCGCGACGCCGGAACCGACACCGGGCGCCACCACCCCGGCCTCCGTCGCCGGTGGCCTGACGCCGCTGCTGATCTCCAGCAGCATCTGGGCCGGCGGCGCCAGCCCGGTGATCCTCAGGATCACGGACGCCATGGGCGCCGGCCTGGACGGCTCCGTCCCCATCCGCGTCCGGCTGGTTGGCCCGGACGGCGCCGCGGCCTCCCCGGAGGTCGCCGCCACGGCCGTCCGACCGGAGGGCTCGAAGACGGTCTCCTTCGTCCCCGTGCTGGACATCCCCACGCCCGGTCCCTGGCGGCTGGACGTGCTCGCCGCGGACGGGAGGTCGGGGTCGGCGCAGATCCAGGCCCTGGACCCCGGCAGCACCGCGCCCCTGGGCAAGCCGGCGCCGGCCGTGGACACGCCCACCCTGGCCGACGTCGGTGGCGTGGTCCGGGCCGTGACCACGCAGCCGGCGCCGGACCTCCGGTTCTCCCAGACCTCAACGGCAGACTCGCTGGCCGCCGGCAAGCCGTACGTCCTGGTGGTGGACTCGTCGCAATTCCGGGTCTCGCCGGCCTGCGGACGCGCCCTGATGATGACCCGCTACCTGCTGGACCGGTGGCCGGACGTGACGTTCATCCACCTGGAGCCGTTCGTGTACCAGGTCATCACCGAGGAGCCGGTGCTGAGCGGACCGATCACGGACCCGCCGCTGAACCAGTATTCGCGGGCCTTCGGAATCGGTCCCGCTCCATGGCCGGCGGTCTCGATGCCCTGGATCTTCGTGGTCGACGGGCAGGGGATCATGCGGGCGAAGTACACGGGCATCATCGGCAGCGCGGACGTGGACGTCATCGTGAGCCTGATCACCGGCAACGGGGTGATCGGCAGCTGACCGCGGGGTCCCGCCTCGAACGAGGTCGCGGGCCGCGGACGCCAACAGGTCCCGAACGCCGAGGTCGCGGGCCTATCCGGGTATCGGCCGGTACAGGTCCAGGAACGCGGCCGCCGGCAGCGGCCTGCTGTACAGGTAGCCCTGCGCCACGTCGCACCCCGCCTCGCGGAGGAAGTCGGCTTGCTCCGTGAGCTCCACGCCCTCGGCGACCGTCTCCAGCCCGAGGGTGCGGGCGATCGCGATCGTGGCCCGGATGATCTCCTCGCTCGCGCGGTTCACGCCGATGTCCCGCACGAACGCGATGTCGATCTTCAGCCGGGCGAGCGGCAGGCGCTGGAGCTGGGCGAGCGACGAATGGCCGGTGCCGAAGTCGTCCATCGCGAGATCGATCCCGAGGCTGCGCAGGCTCGCCAGGGTCGCCATCACCTGGTGGCTGTTGCGCACCACCATCGACTCGGTCAGCTCCAGCTCCAGCCGGTCCGTACCCAGCCCGCAGGCGGCCAGCCGGTCCCGGATCGAGGTCGCGAGGTCCGGCTCGTCGAGCTGCTGCGCGGAGAGGTTCACCCCCACGCGCGGAAGCCGCATCCCCAGGGCGTCCCAGTCCGACACCTGCTGGCAGACCGAGCCGAGGACGTACTGGCCGATCTCGCCGATGATCCCGAGGTCCTCCGCGAGCGTGATGAACAACCCTGGCAGGACCAGGCCCCGATCCGGGTGCTGCCAGCGGACCAGCGCCTCCGCCCCCACGAGCGATCCATCCGACAGCGAGACCTGGGGCTGGTAGTAGACCAGCATCTCCTGCCGGCCCACCGCCCCGCGAAGCTGTCGCTCGAGCGCCAGCCGCTCCTCGAGCTGGGCCGCAAGACGGACATCGGGAGCCCCCTGCCCGCGCGGGGCGAGACGGCTCCATGAGACCAAAGTATCGGACGCGGGAGGACCAGGGTCCATCCCCGGAGGGGGGGACGATCGGCCCATTGGTGGTACGGAGTCTGGAGGATGCCGAGGCCAGGGATCGCGGCGAGGGCGCTGTCGCAGGGCGACGCTCGGGGTGGCCGGATGCGCTAGGGTGGCCGCATGATCCCTCGACGACCCGGCCGCCCCCTCGGGGTCGGCGTCCAGCTCCCCGAGGTGGAGCGCGAGGTCCGCTGGCCGGAGCTCCGTGCCATCGCCCGCACGGCCGAGCAGGCCGGCTTCGACTCCGTCTGGCTCGGCGACCACCTGCTGTACCGGTACCCGTCCGGCGAGACGCGCGGCCCGTGGGAGGCGTGGACCGCGCTGGCCGGCCTCGCCGAGGCGACCGAGCGCGTTGTCCTGGGGCCGCTCGTCGCCGCGACCGCGTTCCACAGCCCGTTCATGCTGGCCAAGCAGGCGGCGACCGTGGACGAGATCTCGGGCGGCCGCCTGGTCCTGGGCCTGGGGGCCGGCTGGAACGACACCGAGTTCGCCGCGCTGGGCGCGCCGTTCGACCACCGGGTCAGCCGGTTCGAGGAGGCGTTCACGATCGTCCGCACGCTCCTCGCGTCGGGGTACATCGACTTCGCGGGCGAGTTCTTCACGGCCCGGGAGGCGGAGCTGCTGCCGCGGCCGGCGCGCGCCGGCGGGCCGCCGATCCTCATCGGCTCCAGTGGGCCGCGGATGCTGGCGGCCACGCTCCCGTACGTCACCGCGTGGAATGCCTGGTACGCGGACACGGGCAACCGCCCGGAGGGCGTGTCGCGGTTGCGGGCGATCGTGGACGAGTCGGCGGTAGCCGTGGGACGCGATCCCGCGGAGATCGAACGGACGGTCGCGGTCCAGGTCCGGATGGAGGGCGGCACGGGCCGGATCATGGGTGACCAGGATCCCCGCATGGCGGTGCCGCCGCTCGAGGGTTCGCCGGAGGTCATGGCGGATGCGCTCCGCGCCTACGCCCGCGAGGGGATCGGCCACGTGCAGCTGGTGGTGGACCCGATCACGGAGGCGTCCGTTGCGGCCCTGGCGTCGGTGCTGGAGCTGCTCGACCGCGGCTGACGCGACCGCTTGCCGGGGGGGGATCCGGCCGGGCGTCCGGACCTGCCCGACCCCCGACCTGTCCCGGACCGCGGGACCTTGTGCCACTGGCTGCCGCAGGTGCTAGCATCCGCGCCCGGTCCCCCTCGAGGAACCAGCCGAGGGACCCCAGCCCACCCACCGTGGAGCCGCCGATGAGGCCTCTCTCCCCCGTCCCCGCGCAGCCCGCAGGCGTGCGGCCGTGAGCGATCGTTCGCGCAGCCGGTCCGAGGGTGTGTCCGAGCTGGACAAGCGGATCATCGAGCACCTCCAGCAGGACGGCCGACGCCCCTTCACGCAGATCGCCACGGAGCTCGGTGTGTCCGAGGCGGCGGTCCGGGCGCGCACCAACCGCCTGATGGAGAAGGGCATCCTCCAGATCGTCGGCGTCACGGACCCGCTGAAGGTGGGCTTCCAGCAATGGGCCATGATCGGCGTCAAGTGCGAGGCCGACCGCCTGATCGAGGTGGCCGAGGAGATCGCCGCGTTCCCGGAGACGGACTACGTGGTCGTCACCGCGGGGACGTACGACATCCTCGTGGAGTGCGTGGCGGAGGACAACGAGGCGCTCCTGCAGTTCCTTGCCGAGCGCCTGCGCAAGATCAAGGGTGTGCGCGAGACGGAGACGTTCGTGTACCTGCGGCTGATGAAGCAGAGCTACCAGTGGGGCACCCGGTAGCGCAGGTGTAGCATCGGCGCCGTGAGCAGCGAGCGACCCCGGCCCGGCCCCTCAACCCGCGCGATCCGCGCCGCCTCCCGCATCCCCGAGGTCCGCCAGGCGCCCACGTCCGTTCCCATCTACCAGACGGCCACGTTCGCGTCCTCCGACGCGGACGAGCTGGCCTCCGTCCTGTCGGGTGACCAGCCCGGCTACGCCTACAGCCGCATCGACAACCCCACCACGACTGCCCTGGGCGATGCGATCGCCGACCTGCACGGGGCCGAGGCCGGGATCGCGCTGGCGACGGGCATGGCGGCCATCCACGCGGCGTTCCTCTCGATCCTCCACGCCGGGGAGCGAATGGTCGTCGGCCAGGTGGGCTACGGGACGACGCGAACCCAGGCCCTCAACGCCTTCGGGCGCCTGGGCGTGGACGTCGGGTTCGTGGACACGACCAACCCCCATGCGGTGGAGGCCGCGCTGGCGGCGATCCCGACCCGGATCCTGCACGTCGAGACCATCGCCAACCCGACCTGCGTCCTGGCGGACCTGCCCGTGCTGGCCGGGATCGCCCACCGTCACGGGGCCCTGCTGACGGTCGACAACACCTTCGCTTCGCCCGCCGTCTGCCGGCCGCTGGAGCACGGCGCGGACCTGGTGATGGAGTCGGCGACCAAGTACCTCTCCGGGCACTCCGACGTGATGGCCGGCGCGGTCGTCGGGTCGAAGGAGCTGATCGCAGCCGTGCGCTCCGCGCAGATCGACACCGGAGCGACGCTGGGGCCCTTCGCTGCCTTCCTGGTCCTGCGCGGCATCACGACGCTCGTGGTGCGGATGGAGCGGCAGGCCCGGACGGCCCTGGCCCTCGCGACGTTCCTCGAGGGGCGGGAAGGGGTGGCACGGGTGATCTACCCCGGGCTCTCCAGCCATCCGCAGGCGGAGGCAGCCTCCCGGATCCTGGATTCTGGCGGCGCGATGCTGTCCGTGGACCTGGCCGGCGGCCGGGAGGCCGGCCGCACCTTCTTCAACGCCCTCTCGATCCCGGAGCGGACCGCCAGCCTCGGCAGCGTGCACACGATGGTGGTCCACCCGCCCACCTCGTCCCACCGCGCGCTGGACGCCGAGGGTCTCGCCGCGGCCGGCATCACCGAGGGCCTGCTGCGGATCTCCGTGGGGCTGGAGGACGAGGCGGACCTCGTCGCCGACATGGCCGCCGCCCTCGAGGCCGCGCAGGCCGCCACGTCCGCGTAGGAGCTCCCGCCTCGCGACCATCGCCGCTTCACGATCTTGCGGGATGGATTCGGTGTCGGTGCGAGAAAGTGCAGTTTCGCCGGCGCTCTCGACACCGCCATCTTCATCGGTTAGGTTCGCCTTACCCTGTTCCCGCATCAGCCTGCGGCCGGCCCCGGCCGCAACGTCGGCGGCCGCATCGTCGGCAGGAGTCATATGACCGCTCGTCACACCGCCATCGAGACGATCGCCAACCACAAGGTTGCCGCCACCCAGAAGTACATGGAACATGCCGGCGAGGACATCTACGGCCGGTACGTCTTCCACGAGGGCGCGCAGCGGCAGTACCTGGCCAAGCCGATCTTCCGGCGCCTGCGGCGCACCATCGACGGCCTCGAGCCGTTCGACCCGGTCATCGCCGACGCCGTCGCCCACGGCGTGAAGGAGTGGGCGCTGGCGCGCGGCGCCACCCACTACACGCACTGGTTCGTGCCGATGACCGGCTCCACGGCCGAGAAGCACGACTCGTTCCTGACCCCCCTGGGGGATGGGCAGACCGTCGCGGAGTTCTCGGGTCGGAACCTGCTCCAGGGCGAGCCCGACGCCAGCTCCTTCCCGTCCGGCGGTATTCGCGCCACCTTCGAGGCACGCGGCTACACGGCGTGGGACGTGACGAGCCCGATCTTCCTCCAGGTCGAGCCCAACGGCGTCACCATGACGATCCCGACGGCGTACGTCTCGTTCACCGGCGAGGCCCTCGACCACAAGATCCCGCTGCTGCGGTCCCAGGAGGCCCTGGGCAGGCAGGCACTGCGGATCCTCCGCTGGTTCGACAACACCATCGCGGAACGGGTCTTCACCAACATCGGCCCGGAGCAGGAGTACTTCCTCGTCGACCGGCGCCTGGCCGAGCAGCGGCCGGACCTCGTGCTCACCGGACGCACCCTGTTCGGTGCTCCGTCGCCCAAGGGCCAGGAGCTGGAGGACCAGTACTTCGGCCCCATCCGCGAGCGGATCCTCGCGTTCATGATGGACCTGGACCGCGAGCTCTGGCGGCTGGGCGTCCCGTCCAAGACGCGCCACAACGAGGTGGCCCCGGGCCAGTTCGAGATGGCGCCCGTGTACGAGCCGACCTCGGTCGGGTCCGACCACAACATGATCGTCATGAGCACGATGCGGCGGCTCGCCCCGCAGCACGGCCTCATGCTCCTGATGCACGAGAAGCCGTTCGCGGGCATCAACGGCTCGGGCAAGCACAACAACTGGTCGATGGCCACCGATGACGGGGAGAACCTCCTCGATCCGGGCCACGACCCGCACGCGAACGCCCAGTTCCTGGCGTTCCTGATGGCGGTCGTCCGGGGCGTCGACCTCCATGCGGACCTCATCCGGGCCAGCATCGCCGACGCCGGCAACGACCATCGCCTGGGCGCCAACGAGGCGCCGCCGGCGATCATGTCGATCTTCCTGGGCTCCCAGCTGGAGGACGTCATCGCCCAGCTGGCGCGGGGCTCGGCCTCCGCCTCCAAGCGTGGCGGCCACGTGGAGCTGGGCGTCACGTCGCTGCCGGTCCTGCCGAAGGACGCCACCGACCGCAACCGGACATCACCCTTCGCCTTCACCGGCAACAAGTTCGAGTTCCGCGCGGTGGGCTCGTCCGCCCCGATCTACTGGCCGCAGACCGTCCTCAACACCGCGGTGGCGGACTCGCTGTCGCAGCTCGCCGACGAGCTCGAGAAGCTGAAGCACGGCGATTTCGCAGGTTTGACCGCCATCCTCTCGGGGATCGTCAGGGACCACAGGCGGGTCCTGTTCGAGGGCAACGGCTACTCCGAGGAGTGGCACGCGGAAGCCGCCCGCCGAGGACTGCCCAACAACCGGACCACCGTGGACGCGCTGCCGGCGCTGACCACGCCGAAGGCCGTCACGCTGTTCTCGAAGTGGGGGGTGCTGTCCGAGCGCGAGCTCCTCGCCCGCGCGGAGATCAACTGGGAGCGCTACGTCAAGGTCGGCAACATCGAGGCCAACTGCTCGCTGGACATCGCGAAGACGATGATCCTGCCCGGCGCGGCGCGCTACCTGGGGGAGCTCGCCGCCGCCTCCGCGTCCGGATCACGGGGGATCGCCGCCGTCTC
Organism: Candidatus Limnocylindrales bacterium; assembly: GCA_036508975.1. Classification (GTDB taxonomy): domain Bacteria; phylum Chloroflexota; class Limnocylindria; order Limnocylindrales; family CSP1-4; genus CAIXZV01. The sequence continues at coordinate 2,088 of DATCGK010000555.1, read as the reverse complement.
GGAGAAGGTGGCGTCCCTCGCCGACGCGCTCGTCGACGGGATCCACGCCCTCGAGCATGCGCAGCACGCCGCCCACGAGGCCGCGTCCGTGCACGACGAGGCTGCCGCGTTCTGTGATGCGGTGATCCCGGCCCAGAACGCGCTCCGTGCGGTTGCGGACGAGCTGGAGACGCTGGTGTCCGACGAGCTCTGGCCGCTGCCGAAGTACCGGGAGCTGCTCTTCCAGTACTGATCGTCTGGTCCGGTGAGGGGGCCGCGCCTGGGCCGCGGGGGGCCGCCTGGGCCGCCTGGGCCGCGGGGGGCCGCCTGGGCCGCGGGGGGCCGCCTGGGCCGCGGGGGGCCGCCTGGGTCGCGGGGGGCCGCGCCTGGCTCCCGTGCCGCGCCAGCGCCCTCGGCTGCCGGCGCTCTCGGCTGCCGGCGCCCTCGGCTTCCGTTGGGCTCGGCTGCCGGCGCCCTCGGCTTCCGGTGAGCTCCCGTATCACCAGCGGTGCTGTCCGCGCCCGAAACCCGGACCCTGGCCTCGCGCGCCGCCTTCGGATGCCCCTGCGGACGCTCCGATCACGAGCTGTGATCAGGCGCCCCGCATCGACGCCGCGCAGGGTCGCGCCACCACGGATTGCCCCCGGAGAGCATCAGGGGTGATGCCGTTGACGTAAGCCGGCGGTGAGTCGGTCTCGCGACACTACAGGCCATGAGCGGACAGTCGGCCAGTCGCGCAACGGGCTACGTGATGGCGGGCCGGGTGCGAGCTGCGGTCGTCGCGAGGAGGTTGGGCGTCGGTCTCCGAGAGGCTCGTCTTGGGGCCGGACTCCTCCAGCGCGAGGTGGCGGTCCGGGCCGGCGTCTCGCAGCCGGAGGTCGCGAAGCTCGAGGATGGCCACGGGGTCGACACGGGTATCGACACCTGGGCGGCCTGCGGCGCCGCACTCGGGCTTCAGCTGGCTGCCTTCTTCGAGGGCGTGCCGGGTGCAGACCTGCCCCGAGACATCCAGCACCTCCGACGCCAGAACTTGGTCGTTGCCACGTCGGCACCCGGTGGCTGGGCGTCGGAGCCCGAGTCCGCCGTCGCCGGTGACGGCTCCCGGCCTCGATCCATCGACGTCCTCCTGACACGAGCCGTCCGGCGCGAGGTGGCCGTGGTCGAGATCTGGGACCTCATCCTCGACGGCGGCGCGGTCATGCGCGGCCTCGAGGCGAAGGTCCACGCCACCAGGCAGCGACGGGGCCCAGACTGGCACGTCCAGGGACTGCTCATCGTGCGGGGCACCCAGCGCAACCGGCGCCTGGTCGGCTCCCTCCCCGCACTGTTCGCGGCCCGCTATCCGGCGCCGTCCCAGGCCTGGCTCCGCGCCCTGCGGGACACGGCCACTCCGATGCCCAGTTCGGCGGGACTCGCGTGGACGGACGTGGCCGGGACCCGGCTCATCGCGGCGCGCCTTGCGACCGCCGGCTGATGGCGGTGTGCCGCACCCCCTCGCGGCTGGCCCGTCATTCGATGCCCGGCCGATCATGGGGTATCATTCGCCCGCCCCTCAGCGGGCACTTTCGGTCGGGGCGTGGCGCAGCTTGGTAGCGCGCATCGTTCGGGACGATGAGGTCGGAGGTTCAAATCCTCTCGCCCCGACCAAACTCACCGATCTGGCTCCGAAGGTCCAGGACTGGCGGCAGCGCAGCATCGAGCCCCAGGTCGATCGCATCGGGTGTGAGCTCGTATTCGAGCCGCTCGAAGCCCAGGACGTCGAGCCGGGCGAAGATCGCGGTCACCAGCGCCTGACGACCATCCGGGCCTGACTCCGCCCACAACCGGGGCAGCGATCGCGTGTAGTCCACGATCTCGGGTGCCGTGAGACGCCGTCGTTCGACCGGCTCCTTGGCCATCCGCTCCTCGGCATCGAGCCGCGCCATCGTTGCCTGCCACGCCGCCAGATCGCGGGTCTTCGTCAGCACCCGACCCGCGTCGTCCCGGGCCCGGCTGATCCGCGCGAGCGTCAGCTCATCCGCGCGTGGTCGGTAGGCGCCATGGAGGGCGACCACCTCGGCGATCGTCGCGTCGTCGACCCGTCCGATCTGCTCGAGCACCGCGCCAACC
>DATCGK010000554.1:0-9438 GCA_036508975.1 Candidatus Limnocylindrales bacterium | reverse complement strand
TCCACCTCGTCGCGGAAGGCGTCGTTCGTGGACCGCACGCCGTCCGCCAGTAGAGCCACGTCCGGGAGGAGGCGCACCACCAGGTCGTAGGTGCGGGACCAGTTGCGGATGAGCGGCTCGGCGTCGAATGCGTCACGACCGCCGCACGAGCGCAGGTAGTAGGCGTAGTTGTCCATCACGCCGCGGTCCGTGGCCAGGATGTCGGCCTTCCGCGCCAGCTCCAGTTCCTGGCGGATCTGCGAGACCAGCACCCACAGCTGTGCCTCACCCGTCGCGCCCTCGTTTATGCCCAGGGGGTTGTCGCGGACGACCTCGCGTCCAAGCTCCACGGAGCGGCCAGCGCGCTGGACCTCCGCCGCGAACGCCAGCAGGGCGGACGTCTTGCGGATCCCGTGGGAGCCGATGAACGCGATCTTGGCGGGGCGCGGCCACCCGGAGGCCGACGGAAGCGCGGCGTTTGACGCCGTTGGACGGGGCTTGCGGGGCATGGCCCAAGGGTAGGTCCCGCGGCTCACTCGCGCCTCGCGTCCCGGGCGTTCACGAAGCCGGCCGCCCGGTCACCCCGCCCCCCCGGTCACCCCGGCCCCCCGGCCATCCGGCCCCCGGTCTCCGGAGGTTCTGCCACGTACCAGCGGCGCTGGTACTAACGGGCGCCGGGGCCGGATTCCCGGCCACGTACCAGCCCCACTGGTGGAAGTCGGAACTTCCGTCCCGATTCGGCCGGGTTCGGCGCTCAGCCGCTCGTCCTCCGTGCTCGGAAGTGAGCCGCCGGGCCGCGCGAACCTGCCCGGAGCTGTCCGAACCTTGCCGACCACCAGCTCCGCTGGTATCTGTCAAGAACTGCAACAGCCGGGCCGAACGGCTCCGCTATCGAGCAACTCCGCAATCGAACGGCTCCGCAATCGAACGGCTCCGCAATCGAAAGGACCCCGGCGTCGCCACCGGGCCCCCATCCGCGATCGCGAGGAACGCGGAGCTACAGGGCCTTGACCGCCGTGATCAGCTCGGCCAGGCCGGCCTTCGCATCGGCGAACAGCATCCCCGTCTTCGGGTTCGAGTACAGCTCGTTGTCGATCCCGGCGTAGCCGCGACCCATCGAGCGCTTGATGACGATGATGTTCTTCGCGTGGTCCACGTCCAGGATCGGCATCCCCGACACCGGCGAGCCCGGGCGGCGGGCCGCCGGGTTCGTGACGTCGTTGGCGCCGATGACCAGGGCGACGTCGCACCGGTCGAACTCCGGGTTGATGTCCTCCATCTCCCGCAACTGCGGGTAGGGGACATTGGCCTCCGCCAGGAGCACGTTCATGTGCCCCGGCATCCGGCCGGCCACAGGGTGGATCGCATACTTCACGTCCACGCCGCGCCCCTCGAGCAGCTCGGCCAGCTCACGCACATTGTGCTGGGCCTGCGCGACCGCCAGGCCGTAGCCCGGGACCACGATGACCGAGGCGGCATACGCCAGCTGGATCGCGGCGTCGTCGATCGAGACCTCGCGGACCGAGCCGCCGGGTCCTGCGATGGCGCTCACCGTGCTGTCGCCGCCGCCGAATCCTCCGAGCATGATGTTCAGGATGGAGCGGTTCATGGCGTCCGCCATGAGCTTGGTGAGGATCGCGCCGGACGCGCCGACGAGGGCACCGGCGATGATCAGGAGCGGGTTGTTCAGGACGAAGCCGGCCATCGCGACCGCCGTGCCCGTGAACGAGTTGAGGAGGCTGATGACCACCGGCATGTCGGCGCCGCCGATCGGCAGCGTCATCGTGACGCCGAAGATCAGCGCGGCGGCGAGGATCGCGAGCATCACCGCCACGTTGTAGTTGCCGGCGAACAGGAACAGGGCGCCGGCCACCACCACGATCGCCAGCGCGCTCGTCACGAGGCGGCCGCCCGGGATCATGACCGGTCGGGACGGGGTGATCCGCAGGCCCATCAGCTTGCCGGACGCGATCAGCGAGCCGGTGAAGGTGATGGAGCCGATCACGATGTCGAGGACGGTGGCGACGTTGTCCTGGAGGGGCGGGACGCCAGTGTGGCGCAGGTACTCGTCGATGGCGATCAGCGCCGCAGCGCCGCCGCCCACCGCGTTGAACAGCGACACCAGCTGCGGCATCGCGGTCATCTTCACGGTCCGGGCGGAGTAGAGGCCGTAGCCGCCACCGACGGCCACGCCGGCCAGGATGACCAGCCAGCCGATGGGGTTGAACGAGCCCGTCGGCGGCAGCACCAGCAGCCAGACCGCCGTGGCGCCGATGGCAAGCGTCATGCCGCCGGCGGAGATCAGGTTGCCCTGGCGCGCGGTGGCGGGCGAGTTCATCCGGCTGAGGCCGATCACGAACGCGACGGCGCCGCAGAGCCAGATGAGGCGGACGAGGGGGTCGATGATCTGCGCGTCCACGGCTACCGCTCCGCCTTCCCGGCCTTGGGTGCCGCGGGCTTGCGCCGGAACATCTGGAGCATCCGGTCCGTGACGACGTAGCCGCCCACCACGTTGAGCGAAGCGAAGGCGACGGCCAGGAACGACAGGATGTACGCCAGCGGATCGCTCGCCGTGACCGCGATGATCATGGCGCCGACGAGCACGATCCCGTGGATCGAGTTGGCGCCCGACATCAGCGGCGTGTGCAGCGTCGCCGGGACCTTCGAGATGACCGCGATCCCGAGCAGGATCGCGAGCACGAAGATCGTGAACGCGAGGTCGATGTTCATGCGTTGCCTCCGGCCGGCGCCAGGAGCTTCTGGACGGCTTCGGACACGACCGCGCCACCGTGGGTGATGACCGTGGCCCTGGTGACCTCCTCCTCGAAGTCGAGGCTGAGGGCGCCGTCCTTGATCATGTTCAACAGCAGGGACGAGATGTTGCGAGCGTAGAACTGCGACGCGGAGGCGGGCATCGAGGCCGGCAGGTTCTCCGGCGCGACGATGGTGACGCCGTTGTCCGTGATCACGGTCTCGCCGGCCTGCGTGAGCTCGCAGTTGCCACCGAGCGCGCTGGCCGCCATGTCCACGATGACCGACCCGGAGCGCATCGCGTGCACGGCGTCCGCGGTCACGAGGACCGGGGGCTTGCGGCCGGGGACCTGGGCCGTGGTGATGACCACGTCCTGGCCGGCGATCACCTCGTTGAGCTCCGCCTGCTGGGCGGCGCGCTCGTCGGCGGTGAGTTCGCGGGCATAGCCGCCGGCCCCGGTGGCATCGATGGAGGTCTTGAGCGTCACGAACTTCGCGCCCAGGCTCTGGGCCTGCTCCGCGGTCTCGGGGCGGAGGTCGTAGGCGGAGACCACGGCGCCCAGGCGGCGCGCGGTGCCGATCGCCTGGAGGCCGGCCACGCCGATCCCGAGGATCAGGACGTTCGCGGGCTTGGCGGTGCCGGCGGCCGTCGTCAGCAGCGGGAAGTAGCGCCCGTACGTGTTCGCCGCGATCAGGACGGCCTTGTAGCCGCCGGTGTTCGCCTGCGAGGACAGGGCGTCCATCGTCTGGGCCCGGGACAGGGTTCGCGGGATCGCATCCAGGCTGACCGCCGTCACGCCGGCTACGGCCAGCGTCTGCATCAGCGACGGGTCCAGGAGCGGGGACAGGAGCCCGACCACGGCCTGGCCGGGGCGCAGCCTGGCGGCCTCGTCCGCCGCCGGCTTCTGGACGCGGAGGATCACGTCGCTGGCGGCGTACAGGTCCGCGGTGCTCACGACCGTCGCGCCGGCGTCCGTGAACGCCTGGTCCGGGATCATGGCACCGGCGCCCGCGCCCGCCTCGACGAGGATCTCGAGCCCGGCCGCCAGCAGCTTGCCGAGCGCCTCGGGCACCAGGGCGACGCGCCGTTCTCCGGCCGCAGTCTCCCTGGCGACGCCGACCTTCATGGGCATCACCGTTCTGGTGGAACACGTGGTTGGTTGCGGGCCCGAGTGTAGCGGAGGGGTTGCGGCCGCAACGTTGCGGGCCGGTGGCGGCGCGGATTCCCCCGCGGACGGCCACGCCGCCCTACCATGGCGGCGTGAACGACTCCAGCCTCGATCCCACCTCTGCCGGAGCCCCGTCCGGCGGTTCGGCGCCCGGAGCCCCGTCCGGCGGTTCGGCGCCCGTTCCCGGTGTCCCGGCGACAGAACCCGTGCCGGGGGGCGACCCGTGGGACGATGACCCCGGTGGTGGTCCGTGGGACGATGATCACGATGCAGGCCCGGGTGCCGCGCACGGCCGTCCGGCAGCCGTTCGTCGCCAGAACCGCGTTGCGCTGTTCGCGACGGTGGCGATGCTTGTCGTGCTCGCCTTCGGCGGTGGCATGGCCGTCGGGCGGGCAACCGCGCCCGCTGGCGCCGGCGCGACGGCGACCGCAGGTGGCGGGTCAACGGCCGCAGGTGGCGGGTCAACGGCCTCGCCCGGACCCGTTCCCACCGCCATCGCGTCGGCGGGTGCCTCGCTGCCGTCGGACGGGCCGCGCCTCGGCCGGGCGGACGCGAAGGTCACCGTCGAATACTGGGCCGACTACCAGTGCCCCTTCTGCGCCAGGTTCGCCCGGGAGGTGATCCCGCAGCTCGAGTCGCGGATCGCGGACGGCACCGTGGCGCTGGTCCATCGGGACTACGCGTTCCTCGGTGTGGAGTCCGTGGACGCCGCCGTGGCCGTGCGGTGCGCCGGGCAGCAGGGCAAGTACTGGGCGATGCACGACGCGGTGTACGCGGCCCAGGCCGGCGAGAACCAGGGTGGCTTCGCCCCGATCAAGCTCGCCCAGATCGCGGCGTCCGTGGGTCTCGACCCGGCGAAGTTCACTGCCTGCGTAGCCGAGAGGGCGCCGCTCGTCGCGGTGCTCGACGACACGGCCGCGGGCGTGCGGACCGGCATCATCTCCACGCCCACGATCGACGTGAACGGCAACCGCTTCCTGGGCGTGCCGGACGTGACCAAGTTCCTCGCGGCGATCGACGCGGCGGCAGCCGGGGCCTCGCCCGCGCCGCTGCCCACGGCGCCGCCGTCGGCCGATCCCTGGATCGGGACGGTGACGACCGGTCGCGAGGCCGGCAGCGCGTCGGCCCCCGTCACGGTGGAGCTCTGGATGGACTACCAGTCGACGGACTCAGCCAGCGTCGCGAAGACCCTCGAGCCCGAGCTGCGGACCCGTATCGCGTCGGGCGCGATCCGTGTCGTCCAGCGCGACCTCGCCGTCCTTGGTGACGAGTCCGTGGTGGCCGCGAGCATGGTCCGCTGCGTCGCCGGCCAGGGGGGCCCGGCCTGGTACCTCAACGACATCCTGTCCGTCGCGGCACAGGGCGCCGGATCCGGCATCTTCACCACGGAGAACCTGCTGCAGCTCGGATCCCGCCTCGGCCTGGACGTCAAGGCGCTCGACACGTGCCTCGCCGATCCCACCATCGCGGCCGGCGTGAAGGCGGAAACGGCCCAGGGAACGGCGCTCGGGCTGACCGCTGGGCCGTCCGTGGTGATCCGTGCCGGTGACCGAGAGGTGGGCCGGTTCTCGGGACCGCTCGATACCGCGGCGGTGTTGGCGGCGATCGACGCGGCGAAGTGACCGGCTCGCGGGCGCGGGGTGTGCCGCCGGCACGGAGACCGCCGCCAGCCGGAGACCGCCGCGTGCCGGCATGAAACCTTCCGCCCATGACGTGCCTCGGCAGGGGTGACGGCTCCGCCGTCCACTCGCCGCACATCAGTCCCAGCAGCTCCTCCGGTTCTTCCCCGAGCCGGAGGAGCTGCTTTCGTTTCGGGCAGCTTCGGCCCCGGCAGCCAGTTCGGATCCTGCCGCGCTCCCCACCGCCCCAGGCCCTGCCACGTACCAGCGACGCTGGTGCTAACGGGCGCCGGGACCGGATCCCCCGTCACCTACCAGCGGAGCTGGTACTGGTCCGGTTCCGGGCGCCGAATCGGGTTGGCACGGCGGCCATGACCTGCCACGGCGTGCTCAACGGCCACCGGGCGCACCGCTCGGACCCGTCTTGGGCTGTCAGCACCTCGCCGACCACCAGCCTTGCTGGTACCTGTCACAAACAGGGGGTCTTCGGCCGCCGGGAACGAGCCGGAGCCAGCCCGGGTCGACGCGGGCCCTGCCCGACCCCACCCCGACTCGCGCTCCGGCTCCGCCGCGACTCGCGCGCGGCTACAAGTCGGCGGGGCTGATGATCCCGCGCCGGATGGCGAACTTGAGCAGCTCCACCCGGTCATGGAAGCCGAGCTTCTCCATGATGTTCGCCCGGTAGTTGTGCACCGTCTGCTCGGACAGGTGGAAGACCTTCGCGATCTCCCGGTTCGTGTGTCCGACGGCGGCGAGGAGCAGGACCTCCTTCTCGCGATCGGAGAGCGTCGCGTACACGTCCTCGATCGGGGCGTCCGGGCTGCGGAGGACGTAGGTGTTCACCATGCGGGTCACGATCGACGGTGAGACGTAGGTCTGTCCGCGGCTCACCGACCGGAGGGCCGCGACCACGTCGCTCGGTTCCGCCTCCCTGGTCAGGAACCCGTCGGCGCCCGCCTTGAGCGCGAGGCTGAACTGCTCGCTGCCGGTCCGGCACTCCAGGGCGAGGATCCGGACGCCTGGGGCGACCGCGCGGATCTGCTCGATCGCCTCGTAGGTCCCGGAGCCCGGCGTGGTGAACGGCTGGCACTCGGCGAGGACAATGTCGGGGCGGAGCCGCTCGATCGCCTCCGGGAGTGACTCGCGATCCGGGACGACGCCGGCGACGTGGAGGTCGAGCTCGGCGTCGATGACCGTCCGATAGCCGGCGATGAGCATCGGGAACTCGAAGATCGCGAGGAGCACCGCGACCTTGCCGCCGGCACCCTGCCCGTTCGTCTTCAACCCGTCCCTCTGCCCCACGGCATACGTGCACAATTCTGCGAGGGGAGCGCGTGTCCACTGTGCCGCCTCCGGGGCGCCGCCAGAAGGGGCCATCGGTCGCGTTGCGGGCCGTTGCCGGTCCGTCCTGCGCGGGACCCGCGGCCCGGCAGACCCGGGTCCTTCGGGACCACATCGGCGGGGTTCCGAAGCCCGTGACGTTCGTTGGCGTGACGGTGACGGACGTCCGGCCGGCGGCAACGGGCGTCCGAGCAGCGGCAACGGACGTCGCATCCAGGGTGACAGCCGTCGGTCTCGCGCGAACCGCGAGACCGGCACCCCTGGCTCAGCGGACCGCGAACCCTTCGGCCTCTCCGCCCACGTGGGCGACCGTATCGAGGCCGCGGTACAGCACGAACGCGACCTCGGTCACGAGGTCCTCCCCCGGCTGCAGCACATGTGCCCGTCCGGCCTCGAGCGCGGCCTCGAGCTCCATCGGGTGGCTTGTCCAGGCTTCCAGCGCCACGTGGTGGTGGCCGCGCCATCCGCCGTAGACCTGCCACAGCCAGGCGTGCGGGAACACTTTCCGGTCGAAGGCGATCGCCACGCCCCGCCTGGTGGCCATGTTGGTGAGCGCGAGCCAGCCCTCCGGCAGGTCCACGGCCCAGTGGCCACCGAAGACGGCGTCCTCGCGCGGTCGCACGGCGGCGGCGTCCCGGGCGCCGCCGGGCACACCGGGGTCGGGCAGGTGCGGCCAGCGGTAGCGGGTCCCCGCCACCCCGAGGCTGGGGTCCGAGGAGACCCCGACCAGCATCTCGCGGCCGGGATGATGGATGCGGTGGGCAGAGGTGACCGCGAATGCCGGATGGATGCCCCAGGTGAATGGCAGCGGCCGGACGTCCAGGTTCTCGATCCTGTAGTGGACCCGCAGGACCGGCTCGCCGGCCCGCAACTCCAGCCGGCGCTCGAAACGGGCGGCGGCGATCGTCGTCTGCACCGTCCCGTCGATCCACGCGGAATCGGAGCCCCGTCCTGTGCCGACGTCCCACGGCGCGCACCACAGCTCGCCCATGTAGGGCAGCTGCTCGCCGTGAAGCCGCCCCTGGTCGCCACTGGGGAAGATCTCGTCCCAGCCGCCGGACCACCAGTCGTCGAACCACGCTCCGTAGGGCGCAGGCCTCGGGGTCAACCTCGGGTTCCGCCACAGGAGGTTGGTGTCCCCGGCCAAATCGACCAGCTCCGCAACGTGCCCGCCGAGCGATGGAACGACGGTCACGCGCAGTGCCCCATTCTCGAGGGTGATCGCGTCGAGGCCGGCCCACTGCGTCTGGCGCACAAGCGGCACCGTCACGCCAGGATCACCTCCACACCGGCGGCACGGATCTCGGCGACGCGCACGGGATCGGCCGCGTCGTCAGTGACGAGGACGTCGATCTCCGCCAGCGACACGATCGGCAGGAAGCCCTGGCGTCCGAGCTTGGAGGAATCGGCCACCGCGACGACGCGGCGCGCCCGGCCGGAAGCCGCCGCGCCCATCTCCGCGACGAGGACGTGCGGCGTCGTCAGGCCACTCTCGAGGGTGAGGCCGTCGCAGCCGAGGAAGATGACGTCGGCGGTCAGCTCGCGCAGGCCGGCGATCGCCTGCGGTCCGGCGAAGGCGCGGTATTCGGGAAGGTACAGGCCACCGATGCAGACGAGGTGGGGCGATTCCCAGCCCCCGATCTCGTCGATGACGGGCAGCGAGTAGGTGACGGCGGTGATGCCACTCGCCCCCCGGAGCGCCGCCGGCACCTGTGCGGCGACCTGGGTCACGGTCGTGCCGGAGTCGAACAGGACCACCTCGCCAGACTGGAGCAGGCGGGCCGCCGCGGCCCCGATCCTCGTCTTCTCGTCGCGCCGGACCCGGAGCTTGGTGGCGTAGGCACCGCCCGCGAGCCTGGCCGCGTGGCTGACGGCCCCGCCGTGCACCCGCCGCAGCCGGCCCGCGCCCTCGAGGATGATCAGGTCGCGCCGGATCGACGCGTCGGTCACGCCGAAGCGGGCCGTGAGGTCGGCGACGCTGACCCGCTGGTCCGCCTCGACGAGGCGGGCGATCTGTTCGCGTCGCTCGTGGGCGGACATGCTGCCCGGATCGGCCCTGACGTCGACGGACAGGCTCACTTGCTCACCCCCATCGTCAGGCCCTGGATCAGGTATCGCTGGAAGATGAGGAAGACGATGATCGCCGGCAGGGCGCTCACCAGCGAGCCCGCCATGAGCACCGGGATGTTGACCACGCGGCCGTTCTGGAGCACCGCCAGGCCCACCGTGATCGTGCGCACGGCCGGTGTCTGGAGGAACAGGAGGCCCACCAGCAGGTCGTCCCAGATCTGGATGACCTGCAGCACCGCGACCGTGGTGATCGCCGGGATCGACAGCGGCAGCATCACCTTGCGGAAGATCTGCCAGTAGCTGGCGCCGTCCATCACGGACGCCTCCACGAGCTCGGTCGGGATGCTCCGGTAGTAGGTGGTCATCAGGTAGGTCGCGAACGGCGCGCCGAGCCCCGCGTACACGAGGATCGCGCCCGGGAACTGGTTGATGAGGTGGACCCTCGAGATGTTCACGAAGACCGGGATGATGATCGACTGCATCGGGACCATCATCCCGGCCAGGACGGC
>DATCGK010000553.1:0-3078 GCA_036508975.1 Candidatus Limnocylindrales bacterium | reverse complement strand
CAGTTTCCGACGCGAGGACGGCGCGTTCGTTCTCTCGCTCGAGCTGCCGTTCACCTCGAAGGACGAGGTGCGGCTCCACCGCAACGGAGACGAGTTGACGGTGCAGGTGGGATGGTGGCGGCGCAACCTCATCCTGCCGCGCGTGCTGGTGGATCTGCGCACGTCGGGCGCGGGGTTCGACGAGCACGTCCTCAAGGTCAGGTTCGCGGCAGAGCCACCCAGTCAGACAGGAGCGTCGAAGCGATGACCGATCTCGAAGAACAGCTCGCGAAGCTGGAGCAGCGACTGGCCGCAATCGAGGCACGCGAGGAGCGCGAGCCGCGGGGACTGGAGGGACTGTGGCGAGAGGTGTTCCCACCGGAGGCCCGGAAACACCTGCGCATGGCACGCAAGGAGCAGCTCCTCGCGGCCCGGGCGGTCGTCGACCACTGGATCGAGCACCTGGAGAAGGAACCCGCCACCGACACGCTGCCCCGCCGGGAGAGCATCTCCCTCGAGTAGACGCATGCCCCGGGCGGCCGGTCGCGGTCGCACGCCTCAGGCGATGACGCCGGTCGGGACGGTTGCGGTGTAGCCGAGGCGGCCGATAATCCGCAAGGCCATCCAGGCCGTCCTCGACGTGCGCGTACGGAGGGCCTGCCGGCGCCCGAGGCCGCGACACGACGTGGTCATCGTGTCGATCAGGTCGCCGGCTTGTTCTCCGTGATGCTGGCATGTCTATGGGTGGAATCGCCGCCCCGTGCCGTCTGCTGGACTTGGCATTCTGCCAAGCGTACTTGACATCGCATGCCGGCTGGTTCACCCTTGCGGCATGGCGACCAGGCCCGATATCCGGCTCCGGAACCGCCTCCGGGTCGCTCGTGCCGAGCGCGATCTGTCGCAGGACGAGCTGGGGCAGGCGGCCGCTGTCAGCCGCCAGACGATCAGCTCGATCGAGACCGGCCAGTACTGCCCCTCGGCCCTGCTGGCGTTCCGACTCGCCCGCGTGCTCGAAGTGCGCGTCGATGAGCTCTTCTGGCTGGAAGGAGAAGCCCCATGGATCGCCTGATCCCGCGCGACGAGCGAGAAACGGCCGTCGACCAGGCGGCGGACCGCCTGTCCTACCTGGTGCTCTCGTTCGGGCTGCTTGCGATCGTCGCGTATCGCAGCATGGTCGATCGCGAGGCGTCCTGGGATCTCCTCGGCCTCGTGATCCTGGGTGGTCTGGTCGGGACCGCGTATCGGGTGCGTCGACGGGTCGTCTCCCGGCGATGGGAGCTGGTCGTCGTCGGCACCGCCGCCGTGGCGCTCGTGGTTGCCGTGATCCTTGCGTTTGCCGCACGAGGCTAGGCCCGTGCAGAGGCGGGCTGCCGTTCCGGAACGCACTGAACCGGCGGCCGTCTCGTCACGACCATGCCACGCGAGGCCTGGACCGGCGAGGAGGATGCGGACTCGCCCGCTCCTCTAGCGGGTAGGTGCTCCGGGGCGCTTGACGAGATCCTTACCCGACACGATCCGAACGCCGGCGACCTCGGATCGGAGCCACGCGAACGGTCTCGCACTCGCGCTGCCCGAAAAGGTTGCATTGGCGCGCCCGACAGGATTCGAGCGTGCAGACGCCACGATTTTCGTGCGAGTCCCGATCGTGCGGCGGCCGGGGTGATCGGCGGTTCTCGGCCTACGCGGAGGCTCACACGAGCTTTGACAACCCCGACACTTGGGTGGAGACTCTGATCAGGTAACCGTTCCGTTTCTTCAGTTCAGGCCCAACCGATGCCCAACCCCCCGACGGACGACGATCTCCTCACCACGGGCCAGGCAGCCGAGATCCTCGGCACGACCGCCCGCCATGTGGTCAACCTGTGCCTCCGCGGCGAGCTGCCGTACACGCTGGCGGGCACGCACCGCCGTGTGCGCCGTGCCGACGTTACCGCGTTCGCCGCGCGGGCCGCGGCCAATCGGGGCGGCCCCCTCACCGACGACCAGTTGCGCTCGCTCTGGCTCCACCGGGCGGCGGCGGGCCACGTGGCGGCCGAACCCGCCCGCTCCCTCGAGATCGCCCGCACCGCGATCGAGCGCTCCCTGGCGCGCGATCCTGACGGTGCCCGCTGGCTCCGCGGATGGCTGGACCTGATCGACCGGGGACACGAGGCGGTCATGCGGACGATGACCTCGACCGATCCCCTCGCTCGCGAGCTGCGTCAGAACTCGCCCTTCCTCGCGCTGCTGGGCACCGACGAGCGCCGGGCGATCCTGGCGGCATTCCGGGCGGCGCGCGCCGCTGGGACGATCGGGCGGTGAGGCGCGCCGAGCTCGAGCATGTCCTCCGGGCGCATCGCGCATCGTCCACCAGCGCGACTTCCTGGTCGTCGGCTCGGCGGCCATCCTGGCCTCCTTCGACGACGACGTCCTGCCCGTCGCGGCCACCCGCTCGGACGAGGCCGACCTCGCTCCCTACGACGATCCGGACGGATTGAAGAGCATGGAGCTCGAGGGATCCCTGGGACAGGGCTCGATGTTCCACGGCACGTTCGGCTACTACGCCGATGGCGTGGACTTCACGACGGCCGTCCCGCCCGACGGTTGGCAGAGCCGCCTCGTCGCCTTCGATACGCCGGGCAGCGACGAGGGGCGGGGGATGTGTCTGGAGCCCCACGACCTGGCCGCGGCGAAGCTCGCCGCGGGCCGTGAGAAGGACTACGAGTTCGCGACGGCGCTGCTCGATGCTGGACTGATCGACATTGACGTCCTCGCGGAGCGCGTCGCCGGCCTGCCCCGTGAGCGGGTGCTGCCCGGCTTCCTGCTGCGGGTCGAGCGATTCATCGCGCGCCGCCACCCGGGAGCGTAGCCTTGTCCTGGCCGGGGAGTCCTTGCGCCGTGGACTGCACACAATCGGCTTGATCTCGACGGGCGGGCAGGGCGCGCTCTTGGCCATCGAGAACCGCAGGAGTGAAGCGGCTCGACCACCACGGCCGCGAAGGGTGCGGCTGAGGGGCAGTCAAAGCCCGCCCGACAGGAGTCGATCATGGGGACTCCACCATCTTCGTCAGGGTCCCGATCGTACGGCGGCCGTGGTGATGGACCTGCCTAACGCGACAG
>DATCGK010000552.1:0-2295 GCA_036508975.1 Candidatus Limnocylindrales bacterium | reverse complement strand
GTCCGTGTCGGCCGCCCGCGCCGCGGTCGTCTCGCCGATGGCCAGCATCGCGTTGCGCTCCGCCGCCGCCTCGGCGCTCGCATCGTTCAACGACCCGGCCTCGAAGAGGGTGCGCATCGTGGACGGCAGCACCAGCCCGTCGCGGGTTGCCAGCTGGTCTAGGGCGACGCGCTGGGCAAGAACCGTGCGGGCCTCGGCCATCAACTGCTCCGCCGTGCCGAACTGCCAGGCCCGCAGCGCGTCGCGGATCGACCGGGGGAGGACCCAGCCGTTGGCCAGGGCGAGCGTCCGGCCGTACGACGTCCGCGCCGCGCCCCGCGCGTCGAGCAGCCCGGCTTCGTTGTCCCGGACCACCCAGGTGCGCCACAGGTCGGTGAACCCCTGGCCGGTCTCCGCGTCCAGCAGGTCCAGGACGCCCCGCCAGTCCGGCGGGGCGTCAACGGTCTCGGGCGCCACGGCGCCCTGCGTCCCACCCGACGGGATCACCGGCTGGTAGGCCCCGATCCCGCCCTGGGCGTCCGCCCAGACCCGCCGGAGCGCCGGGTCGCCGGCACGCTCGGCGATCGCGGTCGCCAGGGCCGCGCTGGCGGCGTAGCCGTACGCCTCCACCGCGGCGTCCGCCGAGCCGTCGCTCGTCCAGGCGTTGAGGGGGATCGCCGCCTTGGCGACCGCCTTCGTCAGCACCGGACCCGCGCCCTTGACCTTCATCTGCTTCGCGGCCCGGCCCGCATAGAGGGACGCGAAGCCCTCGCTGGCCCACCGGTCGGCGAGCAGCCCACCATTGAACCAGCCGTGAGCCGCCTCGTGGACCACGACCAGGGGATCCGCCCAGTAGGCCACCTCGATCCGGCCCTTGCCGCCATCGAACAGCCCGGCGTACCCGCCGTCGTTGCGGCTCACGGCCTCCTGGACGACGAGCGGGACGGCGTTGGGCCACGGGACGCCGATGCCGGCGCGCAGGATCGGGAGCGCGCCCTTGAGCAGGGGGCTGATCCGGGCGGGCCAGCCGGGGTCGTCCTGCCACGCCCTCAGGGTGAGACCGATGGACTGCAGACCCGCGGTCACGTCGAGCGTCGTGTCCTTGTAGACCGCCGGTCGCTGCCCGGAGACGAAGGCGTAGAACGTGAGCGGGCTCGAAAGGGGCCCGGCCCGCAGCAGGGTGCCGCCGTCGGCGGTGGTGCTCTGCTTGTCGAACGCGCCGCTCTCCACCGCCACGTCGTAGCCGGACGGGAACTGGACGCTGACCGTGCTCCCCCGGGCCCCGTCGGATGCAAACGCCCAGACCGGGAACGTGACAAGGCTCTGGCCGATGCGGACCTGGCCCTTGGCGACACGGCCGGGATCGGGAAGGTCGAAGGTGAGGCGGAGCGCGTGGGCCGTGCCGCTGTAGAGGCGCGACCCGAAGCTGACCTGGAGCATGGTGTAGCTGGACGTGCGCTTGGTCACGCGGACCTTCGAGCCGCTCCATCCGGTCACCTTGAAGTTCCTGGTGCCGGGGAGGACCGCGATGCTGGCGCGATCGAAGTAGAACTTCTTGGTCGTCGTCTCGCTCGTGTGGTTGCGAACCGTGAAGTCGACCACGATGTGGACGCGGGCCTGGCTGGGCATGACGGTGTACGTCGCGTCCCCGACGAGCGTGAGATCCGTGCTGGCAGCCCTGGCCTCCACCACCGGCAGGGGGCCGGCGACCGGCCCGAGCAGCACGGCGAGCAGGGCGGCCGCGAAGGCGAGCCCGACGGCGCGGGTGAGGACGTGACGGAAGGCGATCTTGTCCGCGCCGGCGCTGATCCTGCCCGTGCGTGTCGCGATCATGCCCGGGCCCCCGGACCGCCGGGCCCGTCCAGCAGCTCCGTCAGCTCCGGGGCATAGCGCACCAGCAGTGCCTCGCCGGGTCGCTGCGCTGCTCCTTCCACGGGTGCCGCCGGGCTGGCCGTGGACCAGCCCCCGGCCTTGAGCCACTCGACCGTCTCGTCGTGGTAGCGGTCGGCAACGGCCACCTGGCGGGCCAGCGCCAGCCCCAGCACGTCGCGGGTCGCCGTCGCGGGCGGGATCTCGGCCACGAGCAGCGGGCGCTCGTCCTCGCCGATGGAGAACTTCACGAACGGCAGCTCGTCGTTCCAGCGCAGCAGCCTGCGGTACGACCGCCGGAAGCCATCGTTGATCGGCGGTGCATAGTGCGCCCAACAGATGAGTGCCAGGCCCGGATCCAGGATCACGGTGATCCGCAGGCGCGCGCGGCGACGCCCGTCGAGGACGAGGTCCCACGAGGTGACACCCTCACGGTCGGCGCGTTCC
>DATCGK010000551.1:0-3341 GCA_036508975.1 Candidatus Limnocylindrales bacterium | reverse complement strand
GAGTCCAGCGCCGCCACCAGGACGACCACGCGACGGGGCTTCCAGCCGAGCCGCCGCGCCACGAATGGGGCCTCCCGCTGGTAGAAGGCGAGGCTGCGCTGGAGCGCACCGAAGTCCGGGATCTCGGTCTTCGACTCTTCGACCAGCAGCGCAGAGTCGGCATCGCGGAATGCGAGGATGTCGATCCAGCCTCGAGGGACGCCATCGCCGATGGGCACTTCCGTGGCCGGGCGCCAGGCGTCTCGCTCGAGCCGACGGGCGATGTACCCGTTGATCCGGGCATGGACGGCGTCCTGCTGGCGACGCCGATCCTCGAGGTGTCGCGCATCGAGCTGCAGCGTGGCGCGGATCCCGAGCGCCGTGAGCACCCGCTCTGTGGCGAGCAGGTCGAGGTGCTCCGAGCGCCCGCGCTCGATGCGCCAGATCGTTGCCTGAGATGTCTGCGCTCGGTGGGCGAGTTCGCGCTGCGACCACCCGATGAGCCGGCGCGCCTCGGAGACTACATCCGCCAGCTGCGGCACGAAGCCGCGCCGCCCGAGTTCCAGGTACTGGTTCGACATGGCAAACGAATAGCCGATCGGACTTACCTCATGCTTATGCGGGGCGCAGGCGACCTCGCCACGGCCATCGCCGCCGCGCAGCGTGAGCCGCCGCGCAGCGTGAGCCGCCGCGCAGCGTGAGCCGCCGCGCAGCGTGAGCCGCCGCGCAGCGTGAGCCGCCGCGCAGCGCCCCCTTGGAACCCCCGCGACTCAGCTATGTGTCACCAGGGCAGAGACCAAGCGTGACTCACGTCCCGAACCCGGGGCTTCGACCGTCGAGCCGAGCGTGAGCACCCCGGTGATGACACATGTTGGAGTCGCAGGCACGCTCCCACGCGGGGAGTGACTCATCGACGGGTCAGGGGCCGCGCCGCGGGGGCAGAGCGCCGACCGGCAGCATGAGGCAGAGCGCCGACCGGCAGGACGAAGCAGAACGCCGGCCGGTGGCGGGCGGGTCCGTTGACGGCGCCCCGGCGCCGGGACGCTGCCGATTCGGCGGATGCCGCCTGCCGATTCGGCGCCGCCGCGCTGCCGCGCTCAGCCGGCGGCGACGTCCCGCAGGGCCGCCTCGAAGCCGTCCACCATCGTGTCGATCTCGGTCTCCGTGATGGTGAACGCCGGCGAGACCTGGAGCGCGCCGCCGCGCACGGCTCGCGTCAGCACGCCGTGGCGCCGGGCGGCCGCGACAACCGCATCGATGGAACCGGGGTTCGCGGCCAGCACCTCGTCGGCGAGCTGCACGGCGCCGGTGAGGCCGACCGTCCGGATCTCGCCCACGAGCGGCAAGCTCGAGAGCCTGCCCAGGGCCGCCGCGAGCACGGGCTCCAGGGTCCGGACTCGCCCGACCAGGTCCTCGCGCTCGAGGATGTCCAGGTTGGCCATCGCCGCGGCACAGGCCGTGGCGTGGCCGGAGTAGGTGTAGCCGTGGCGGAAGATGGCACCCGGGATGGGCTCGTCCCAGAACGGCGCCCGGACGCGCGGGCCGGCGATCACCCCGCCCAGCGGCACGTAGCCGGACGTGACGCCCTTGGCGAAGGTGATGAGGTCGGGCTCGATGTCATAGCGCTGGCTCCCCCACCAGGAGCCGGTCCGCCCGAACCCGGTGATGACCTCGTCGGCGATGAGCAGGACGTCGAACTGCCGGCACAGCTGCTGGACACCGGCGAAGTAGCCGTCCTGGGGCGGGATCACGCCGCCGGCTCCGATGACCGGCTCCGCGATGAAGGCCGCGATCTCCGCGCTGCGCGCCGCGAACAGCGCCTCGAGGGCGTCGAGGTCGTGGACCCCGACGTGGACGATGTCGCCGACCAGCGTCCCGTAGCCGGCGCTGTTGAGCGGGATCCCGCCGAGCGAGGTCCCGAACGCCGCCATGCCGTGGTAGGCGTGCTGGCGCGAGACGATGACGCGCTTCTCGGGCCGACCGAGCACGTCCCAGTAGCGGCGGGCGAGCTTGGCGGCGGTCTCGATCGACTCCGAGCCGCCGGAGGTGAAGAAGACGGCGGCATTCTCGACCGGGGCCATGGCCGCGATGCGCGCCGCCAGCTGGACCGTGGGCTCGGTGGTGTAGCCGCCGAAGGACGAATACGCCGAGAGCCGCCGGATCTGGTCGGCGACGGCATCGGCGATCTCGCCCCGGCCGAAGCCGACGTTCGCGTACCACAGGCCCGCGGTCGCGTCGAGGTATCGGTTCCCGTCGACATCGGTCACCCAGACGCCGTCACCCTCGCGAATGACGAGCTCGGCGTCCTTGACGACGTGCATATCAGCGAATCCATGCCAGAAAGACGTGCTCACGGTGAACCTCGTGGAGGGGGAAGGCGAAAGGGGCGTATGACGGTGGCGAGCGCGAACAGGAATGGGGGCGTGACCAGGACGCCGGGGCAATCCCGTCCCGGCGGGGTCCCGTCAGGGTATCGCGGGAGCATCAGGCAGGCGGCTTCGGAGTACCCGATCCAGGCGCCGTCGTCCGGCTGCCGATCGTCCGCGGGTCCAGGCCCTCCTTGACGGCGCGCCCGAGCGGCATCGCGGCGAGCTCCGCCGCGCGCCCCAGCTGCTCCAGCGCCCGGCGGGCGGCGGCTGGATCGAGCGCCGCGAGCGGCGTCGCGTTGGCCAGCCCCACGCGCTCGAGCCCCCGGCCACCGGCCGAGGCGGCATACTGCGCCGCCCAGACGAGGACCGGCGCCTGGTCGCCCTCGCTCCCCACCGTGAGGGCCCCGCACACGATCCCCCGCTCCGGTGGGGCCGCCCGCACCAGGACCCAGTTGTCGGGACCGGTCACGAGGTCGAACAGGTGGGACTGATAGGGTGCCGCGAAGACCAGCTCGGGCCGGGTCTCCGCCGCCGAGCCCCCGGTGATCGCCAGCATCGCGTGCAGGTTCGCCCCGTCCGCCTCGTCCAGCCCGTCCCCGAGAGCCCCGACATCGGCGAGGAGGCGCTCCTGGGCCGCCGCGAATAGCGCTCCCTCCGCGGGGTCCGCGCCGATGTCCACGGCCGCGGGCTCCTCCACCACGACCAGGGGGCAGCCCGCCATCGCGAGCGCCGCCAGCTCGCCGGCCATGGTTGCGGCGAGGCGAAGGGTGTGCGCCTCGCGGTCGCCGGGCAGCGCATCGCGGTCGCCTGGCGGGCGGGTCGAAGCGGGCAGGCCGGTTGAAGCGGGCAGGCCGGTTGAAGCGGGCAGGCCGGTTGAGGCGGGCAGGCCGGTTGAGGCGCCCCGGACGAGCGCACCGCGCCGGCCGAGCGAGTACGGCCCGGGGACCGACTGCGCGGCCGGCACCCCCGCCCCCGTCACGGCGGTCGCGGCGG
>DATCGK010000550.1:0-22290 GCA_036508975.1 Candidatus Limnocylindrales bacterium | reverse complement strand
CCCGACGGGCCGCCACCCCCGAAGGATCGCATCCGCCACGCGCGCCGTGCGGACGTTCTCGCGCACGTCGTGGACCCGGACGATGTCGACACCCGAGGCGATCCCGAGCGCCGTCGTCGCGGCCGTCGCCTCCACCCGCTGGTCCGGGGGAAGGTCCAGCACCTTGCCCAGGGTGGACTTGCGCGACGTGCCGAGCAGCACCGGCCGGCCCAGCACGCGCAGCGCGCCGAGGCCCGCGAGAAGCGCGAGGTTGTGGTCCGGCGTCTTGCCAAACCCGAAGCCCGGATCCACGATCAGGCGCTCCCAGGCCGCACCGGCGTCCAGCGCCCGATCCAGCGCGCGCTGCAGGTCCGAGACGACCTCCGCCACGAGGTTGCGGTAGCGGGCCTCCGCGCGGTTGTGCATCAGCACGATCGGAACGCCGCGCTCGGCGGCCAGGCGGACCATCCCCGGATCGTCCGCGACGCCCCAGATGTCGTTGAGCAGGTGGGCGCCCGCGTCCAGGGCGGCAGCCGCGACCAGGGGGCTGGTGGTGTCGATGGACAGCGGCGTGGCCGGCAACGCCGCAGTGATCGCGCGGATCACCGGCACGACGCGGGCGGCCTCGTCCACCGGATCGACCGGGGCGTGCCCGGGCCGGCTGGACGCCCCGCCGATGTCGAGGAGGTCGGCGCCGTCGGCGACCATCCGCCGTGCCTGGGCGACCGCTGCCCCGACCGGATTGCCGGCCGCGAGGAGCCCGTCGCCCGAGAACGAATCGGGCGTCACGTTGAGGACGCCCATCACGAACGTGCGCTCGCCCCAGGCAAAGGTGGCGGGACCGATCGCGAGCGCCCCGGGTGCCCCGGGCAGGCCCACTCCGGCACCGTCGGGCAACCCGTACGAGGGCGTCGCCGCACCGCCCCCGTGCTCGGGCCGCTCGCGGACCACGCCGCCCTCGTTGGGGAGCTGCCGGTCGCTCATGCCGGGTCCGGGTCGCGGAGCGCGGGGTCGTCAACCAGCCGAGCCCGCGCGGCACCGACGAGATAGAGCGACCCGGCCACGACGACCGGCCCGGACGACCGGCCCAGGGCCAGACGCAGGGCGGTCCCCGGGTCCGGGGCGGTCAGCACCGTCGCCGTGGGAAGCCGCGCCCGCCAGGCGGCCGCCAACGCCTCCGGGGGCATCGCCCGCGGCAGGTCCACGGCCGTGCAGACGACGGTCGCCCCTTCGAGGGACCTGGACCGGGCGGCTGCCTCGATCACGCCCTCGACGTCCTTGTCCGCCATGGACGCCCAGACGATGGTGAGGGGCTCCGGCGACGCCCCGCCACCGGCGAGGTATGGGCGCAGGTCGTCCAGCGCGACGGCGAGAGCCGCGGCCCCGTCCGGGTTGTGGGCCCCGTCGAGGAGGACCTCCCGGGTGCCGCGGCCGGGCACGGCGACCTCGAGCAGCTCCAGGCGCCCCGGCCACCGGGCTGCCGCATACCCCTCGCGCCGTGCCGCCGCGGAGACCGTAGCGATCCCTGCGGCCTCGAGCGCGTCCAGCAGGGCGTCTGCCGTCGTGACGTTCGCGGCCTGGTGGCGCCCCCGCAGCCCGACGGTCGTGGGACCGAGGTGCGGCAGGTCCACGATCAGCGCGTCGCGGGTCCAGCCCAGCACGGGCGCGGACGACACCTCGGTCAACGGCACGCCAAGCCGCGCACAGCGCCGGCGCACCACGGTGAGCGCCTCGCCTGCGGCACCGGTGACGGCGTGGTCGCCCCGCTCGATGATCGCGGCCTTCTCGCGCGCGATCGCCGCGACGGTGGTCCCCAGGCGATCGGTATGGTCCAGGGTCACGTTGGTGATGACGGCCACGCCCCCGTCCCAGGCGTGGGTGGCGTCCAGCCGCCCACCCAGGCCAACCTCCACCAGCGCGACATCCAGCGCTGCCTCGGCTAAATGGCGGAACATGACCGCGGTCAGCAGCTCGAACTCGGTGGGCTGGCCGTGGCGCCGCGCGACGCGGTCGGTCAGGGGGATCGCCTCCGCCACAAGCCGGGCGAAGTCGTCCGCGGTGATCGGCTTCCCATCCACCACGATGCGCTCCCGGTAGGTCACGAGGTGCGGCTTGGGCGTCTCGCCCACCCGGTAGTCGGCGGCCCGGAGCGCGGAGGCTGCCAGCGCGATGACGCTGCCCTTGCCGTTGGTCCCGCCCACCAGCGCCCCGCGGACCGCGAGCTGAGGGTCGCCCATCGCCCGGAGCAGCGCCCGTACGCGACCGAGCCCCAGGCGGATGCCAAACCGGCCGCGCGCCTCGATGGCTGCGAGGGCCGCCGAATAGGTCAGGCCACCGCCGGTGGTGGACGGCGACGGATCGCGGTCGGACGCGCTCACTCGCGGGTCAGCTCATCCTCGTAGAAGACGCACTGGTTGAACCTCGGCGTCAGGCACACGTCGTTGACGAAGCCATCGTCGAGATGGACGCCGCCCCGCAGCTGGCAGCGGGACACGTTGTTCGGCTGGCGCAGCAGTCCCTTGAGCAGGTGCGGTGCCTGGATGGGGATCGCCCCACGGGACCCGGTCATGTAGAAATGCGGGCATACGTTCCGCCGGAGGCTGGGGAGGCCGAAACCGCCGCGCGCGGGAGGGCTCGACTGGTGCTGCGGCGGGGCGAAGCGCATCGGCAGGCCGGCATAGGACAGCCGCCGCGCCGCAGACTGCGGCGGCATACGCGGCGCCGCCGGTTCCGGGAGCGTGGGCTCCTCCGCCGGAGCCGTATGCCGCGCCTGCACTCGGGCGATCGGCGCATGGCTCCAGGCACCGCGATCACCCGGGGTCGGACGCACCGGTCTCCGGTCTCGGGGTTCCACTCGATCCCTCTCTGCGGGACCCCGGGGACAGCGGGGTCGGACACGCGGAGCGTACCACCGGGCCCCTGATCGCCACCGGGCTGGGTCGCGAGCCGGGCCGAGGCCTGGGCCGCAAGCCGGTCGTGCCCGGATCGGGCAGTTCGCCGCTTCGTGCGACAATCCTGCCCGATGGATCCCCGCTCCGGTGGTCGGCCTCCGCAGGTCCGCCCTCGCCCCGCTCCAAACGGTCGGTCGCGCCGCGTCAAGGCTCGGCCCAGCGAGCCGTCGCCGACCCGGCTTGGGCAGTACCGGCGTCTCGAGCGACGGCGCGGCCTCCCCCTCGTCGCCAAGCTTCTGCTGGGCTCGTCGATCGTCGTGCTGGGCGCGTTCATCCTGTGGGCCGGCAGCGGCGGTGTCGGCCCGTTCCTCGCCTCCATCGTCCGCGGCTTCGGCGGCTTCGTGCAGACCGTCGGCACCGCCGTCAGCAGCCCCGCGCCCACGGAGGCGCCGATCACCAGCGACGCTCCGGTCATCACCGCACCCCAGCAGGCCTACGTGAACGCGACGACCGTCGACGTGACCGTGACCGTGCCCAAGTCCATCGCCGGACTGCCTGGCTACACCGTCAAGCTCTGGGTGACGCTGCCGGACACGGATCCCGCGGTGGTCAAGCAGGCACCCGTCGGGGCGACGTCCGTGCTCGTCATCCCGGCGGTTGCGCTTGCGAAGGGCCGCAACGACTTCCAGGCCTCCATCGCAGGGCCGGGCGGAGACAGCGAGCTGTCCACCATCGCCACGTGGGTGTACGACAACGTCAAGCCCAAGGTCCAGGTCACGTCGCCCAAGAACGGTGCGTCGGTCAGCAAGGCGGCCGCCACGATCAAGGGCACGACCCAGGCCGACAGCACGGTCCGCCTGGTCGACGATATCAACGGCGCGACCGCCACGACCAAGGCGGGCACGGACGGCCTGTGGGAATCGAGCATCGCCGTCGGCCAGGGCGTCAACACCATCACGATCACGATCACGGACCCGGCCGGAAACGCGAACACCGGGACTCTGACGCTGCGGCGCGGATCGGGCAAGCTCACGGCCTCGCTGACCGGCACGGCGTACCGGTTCAAGGCGTCGAAGCTGCCGGCCCGGGTCTCGTTCACCGTGGTCGTGAGCGACCCAGGCGGCCACCGGCTGGCGGGCGCGACAGCCCTGTTCACCGTCTCGGTGCCCGGGCTCCAGGCGATCGTCTCCGGTCAGATCACCACCAACGGAAACGGCAGCGCGACCTTCACGACGTCCATCCCGAAGGGTGCGATGCGCGGCAGTGGCCTGGCAACCGTCCTTGTCTCGGCCGGCGGGCTCGGGTCCATCCCCGACCCCAAGGTGCTCACGGTCCAGTAGGCATTCGACTGGGCGTTCGATCAGGCGCTGATACGCCTCGACAGACGGGCCCGGCGCAGCTACGATCCCCGCATGCCGCTCTGGCGTTGCCCCCATTGCGGGACCCCGCAGGTCGAGAGCTCGCGCTGCTGGGTCTGTCGGCGCTCGACCACATCCTGCGCCGCGTGTCGGCACTTCCGCCGCGGCATCGCCGGGGGGCTCGGGTTGTGCGGGCTCGATCCGAAGCGCCTGGCACTTCGGGGCACCGAGATGCGTGCGTGCTGGGAGGCGGCCGCCACCACCGGCTCGCTCGGACCGGGCCCGTTCGGACCCGACGCTCCGGGAGCATTCGGCCCCGTGCCCGTCCCGGTGATGGCCGCGGCCGGGTCCTCCGTGGGACGGCCGGTTCGAACGTTCGTTCCAGTCGTGACGAGCGAGGCGGTGGGCGAGGAGCGGTTCCCGGGGATCGCGGTCATGGCCGCCACCGCCGAAAGCGACGCGGCCGCCCCAGCGGCCAGGCCCCGGCGGATCCCCGGCGGCTGGTCACTCTGGGGCGACCTGGAACCCTGAGCGGGCCCCCGTCAGGGGGTGCAGGTACCCACGACCGCCGGGTCGGACAGCACCAGGTCGATCGCCGAACCGAAGGGCTGGTTGGTGCCCGCGACCGGCGCCTGGCTGGTCACGATCCACGTGGGCGGGATCGGGTCGACGCCGGCCGGGTCGGAGCTGACGGTCCCGAGCGTGAACCCGTCAAGGTCGATCTTCGTCGTGGCCACGTCGAGCGTCCAGCACCGATAGTTGCCCGTGTTTCGCGGGCCCGGCGTGGGCGTGGGAGTGGGAGGCGGCGTGGGCGTGGGCGTCGGGGCCGGCGTGGGCGTCGGGGTGGGTGTGGGGCTGGGCGTGGGCTCGGGACCCATCGAGACCACGTACGCCACGGGCGACCCGGGCGCCATCAACTGGCCGGGTCCGGGTGACTGGTCCAGGACAGAGCCGAGGGGGACCAGCGGGTCGTACGCCTCAGCGCGCGTGCCCACGGCCAGGGTCGCGGTGACGATCAACTGCAGCGCCTCGGCCTCCGTCTTGCCCCGGAGGTCCGGCACGGCGATGCCGACCGTGCCGCGGGCGACGACGAGGCCGACCTGGCTACCGGCGTCCACGGTCTGCCCTGCCGGGGGCTGCTGCGACAGGACGGTCTCCGGCGGCACGTCGGTCCGCACCTCGGTGCTCGCGACAACGACGACGAGACCCACCTTCGCGGCGGCCGCCTGGGCGTCCGGGTACAGGAGATCGACGAACGTGGGAACCACGACCTGGCCGGCCGAGGCGCTTGGTGACGCCTTGCTGCCGCCACCACCGGCGAGGACCTGGAACAGGAGGAACCCGACGATGACCAGGATGCCGATGCCCAGCAGGCCGGCGACCCAGGCCCAGGGACCCGAGCCACCCGGTTCGTCCTCGGCCAGCGGCGGCGGGGGCGGGGTGCCCGTCGTCGAGACGGGAGCAGCGTGCGGCATCGAGCGGGCGTAGGCGTCCGGCGGGTAGGGAACGGGCGGGTTGGGACGCGCCTGGGCGGATGCGACGGTCTTCGTCGCGGCCAGTCCGGCGGCGGCGCCAGCGACGGCTGCGCCTCCGACGGCTGCGCCCGGGTCGGCGAGATACCCCTCGAGGGCACTGGCCATGGCGGCGGCAGTCGCGTAGCGAGCGGCAGGATCGAGCGCCATGGCGCGCAGGACGATGCTGTCGAGCGCCGCCGGGACGCCGGGCCGCAACGCGGACGGACGCGGGGGCGTGGTGGTGAGACGGGCGAGGGCGACCGCGGCGGCCCCGTCGCCCGAGAACGGGCGCTGGCCCGTGAGGGTCTCGAACAGGACGATACCCAGGGCGTAGATGTCGGAGGCGGCCGTACCGGCCTCGCCGCGCGCCTGCTCGGGGCTGAAGTAGTGGACGGAGCCCATCGTGGTGCCGGGCAGCGTCAGCTGCGACTCCGTGAGGGCCCGGGCGATCCCGAAGTCCGCCACCTTCACGCGCCCGTCGCGGCCGACCAGGACGTTCGAGGGCTTCACGTCCCGGTGCACGATGCCGCGGACATGCGCTGCGTGGAGCGCTTTGGCCACCTCCGCGGCGACCCGGGCCGCCTGGCGCGGCGCGAGCGGGCCGTTCTCCCGGATGATGGCACCGAGGTCCTGGCCGTCCACCAGCTCCATGACGATGTACGGGCCGGAGGCGTCCTTGCCGAAGTCGAACACCGCGGTGATGTTCGGGTGGTTCAGCGACGCAGCGGCGCGGGCCTCGTCCCGGAAGCGGGCGAGGAAGTCCGGGTCCTTGCCGAACTCGGGGCGCAGCAGTTTGACGGCGACATCCCGTTCCAGCTGGGCGTCGCGCGCACGGTAGATGGTCGCCATGCCGCCCTGGCCAAGGAGCTCCAGGAGGCGGTAGCGACCGCCGAGCGTGCTCCCGATCTCGGTCACGGTGTGCTCGTCTCCCCTCTTCGGCGCGTGCCGCCCGTCGCGGCCGGACGCATCCTACCGCGCGGGTGTTCAGGATGCCGGGTCAGATGTCCAGCGTCCGCAGGTAGTCGCGGAAGGCGCTGCCGAACTCGGGACGGGCGAGCGCCAGCTCCACGGACGCCTGGAGCCAGCCCATCGTCGTGCCGGCGTCGTAGCGCTTCCCCTCGAAGGCATAGCCGAAGACGCTCTGCTCGTCCATGAGGGCGTGAATCGCGTCCGTCAGCTGGATCTCACCCCCGGACCCGCGCTGGGTTTGCTCCAGCTTCTCGAAGATCTTGGGCGTCAGCACGTACCGTCCGATGACGGCCAGGTTGGATGGGGCCGTCGCCGGGCTCGGCTTCTCCACCAGCTCCGTCACGCGATAGGTGCGGTCCTGGTCCGTCCCCTCGGTCACCCGCTCGCCGCCGATGACCCCGTAGCGCTGCGTCTCCTCCCGCGGAACCTCCATCACCGCGACCACGGAACCGTGGTGCTGCTGGTAGGCGTGGATCAGCTGGCCGATGCACGGCCGGTCCCCGATGACGACGTCGTCCGGCAGGATCACGGCGAACGGCTCGTGGCCGATCAGGTCCTTCGCCATGAGGACCGCATGTCCGAGGCCCAGCTGCTCCTTCTGGCGGACGTAGGCGATCTGGGCGAGGTCGCTGATGTGGCGGACCTGGCGCAGCTTCTCGATCTCGCCCTTCTCCTCGAGCAGGTGCTCCAGCTCATAGTTGAGGTCGAAGTGATCCTCGATCGCACGCTTCTGCGACGAGGTGACGATGATGACCTGCTCGATGCCGGCTGCGACCGCCTCCTCGACGGCGTACTGGATCACCGGCTTGTCGACGAGGGGGAGCATCTCCTTCGGCTGCGCCTTCGTGGCAGGCAGGAAGCGGGTGCCCCAGCCGGCGGCGGGGAAGACGGCTTTGCGGACGCGCATCGAACCTCTCGGGAGGGGGGTCAGGAGTCCGGCCAGTATACCCGCCACCCTTACGCACCCCTTCGGGGCGTCGGCCGGCGTCCCCCGGGTGCCCCTCAGGCGAGGCCGGCAGCCTCGTCCGTGAAACGTGCCACGAGCTCGGAGAAGGTGCGCGGGCGGTCCAGGCTGGACAGGTGCATCGCGCGGGGGATGACGACGCTCCGCCCGCGACGGCAGGTCGCCGCCCAGAACTCGCCGCCGGGCCCGAAGACCGGGTCCAGGGCTCCGTTGACGACCAGGACCGGCGTCCAGAGGCGGCCGAGCCGCTCCAGGAAGTGCTGCCCCACCACGGACCGCACCGCCTGGGCTCCACCCGCCCACCAGAAGCCGCCCTCGATGACCGGCTCCGCGATCGAGCGCCGGTAACGGAGCCGGAAGAACGCGACGTTGACCAGCCGCAGCACCGACCGGGGGAGGCGCTCCAGCACCCAGGCCAGGCCGCGGAACGGCAGGGCGATGGTCCCGATGGCTTCGGCCGAGCAGCCCGCAAGCACCAGGCCGGCGACGCATTCGGGCGCCGCGTCCGCGACATCGATCGCGACGTAGCCACCCAGGGAGAGGCCAACGAGGACCGCGCGCCCGGACGGCACCTCGGCCGCGATCGCGGTGCTGACGGCGGCCCGTGCCGCCTCGAACGACCAGGGCTCGGAGCCGCGCTCGCCGTGACCCGGCAGGTCAACGGCCACGCACCGGTAGCGGGCGGAGAGGCGGCGCATCTGCGGCCACCACTGCCGGCGCGAGAAGCGCGTCCCGTGCAGGAAGACGATCGCCGGGGCATCGCGAGGGCCGAGCGCGGTCCAGGGGGGCGAGGGGGGCGAGGTCCGCTGTTGGTCCATCGGGCTCAGGATAGCCCGATCGGTCGGGGCGGCCCCGGGCTCAGCCTCCGGCGAGCGGCGGGCCGGGTTCGGCCTGGACGAGGGCGATCTCCCGCGCAGCCTCCTCGTGCGCGGCCACGAAGGCCAGCAGGAGACGGTCCAGGAGCCCGGTGGAGACGTCGTACAGGTTGCCGATGCGGAGCGAGTCCACGCCCCGGCGGCGGGCCACCACGCTGAGCTCGGCGAGGAACGGGCGGCGGGCCGAGACGAACATCGCCACCGCGTCGGCGAGTGGCACCCCGTTCAGCGCGAGCCGTTCGCCGAGATGTGCGGAGAGCTCGATGGCGTCACGCTCGGCCAGGGCCCGGCCGGGGCCCGTCTCGTCGAGGTGGCGCACCAGGGCATCGACGAGGCGGCGGCCGGTCTCGCGGAAGGACTCGCGCTCCGCCGCGGGGACACTGGCCCGGGGGTCGAGGCCACCGCCGTGGGCCTCGCCGTAGCTGCGGCGGTAGGCCGCGCTGAGCCGGACCTGGCTGGCGCCGAGACCCGCGAGCCCGTTGTCGGGGCCGGTCCGCCGTGCCGCGATGAGCCGCTCCAGCGCGCGCCGGTCGAACCGCCGGTGGCCGCCCGGGGTCGTGAAGGCCGGCACGCGCCCCTCGTCCGCCCAGCGGCGCAGCGTGTCGGGATCCACGCCGAGCATCCGGCTTGCCGCCCCGAGCGGGAGTCGGTCGGGCAGCGGGCGGGCATCGGGCGACCGGTCGTCGGACACGGGACCTCCGGGGTGCAACGCTCAGGCGCGGCGGCCAGGCGCAGCGAATCTGCGCAAACCTTGGTCCTCGCCGCAGGTCGGACCGCGCGAGTGTAGAAGCGTCCGAACCGGGGAGTCAAACGGTCCGGCACGGGTGCCGGACGAGCCCTGTTCAGGCTGCTCAGGCGGGAACGAACTCGTGGTCGTCCCGGTGGAGGCCGTCGCACAGGCCCCATGCGGGCGGCTCTGTGGGCAGCGCGACCGGACGCATGATCTCGCGCACCTCGCCGCGGCGGCAGAACAGGTGTCCTCGTTCGGCCATCCAGAGGCGCACGCAGGCTGGATCCGAATGGAACTGGTGGGGGCCCGGGTTGACGGGCGTGGACTCCGTCCAGCCAACCGCGACCTCGGGGGACACGATGTCCAGGAGGTTCACACGCCAGGGTGTCCCGGGGATGACCTCGCGGCAGCCGTCACACCGGGTCGCGATGTTGTCGTTGACGATCGTGCGGATCGTCACGCCCATGATCTCCATCGCCTCGGAGGATAGCAGGGAGACCGCGCGTCGGGCACGTCGCCGAGAGCATCCCGGGCACGATCCGGGCACATCCCGTGCACGAACCGGGCACGATCCGGGAGCGGCGCTGGTACCCCCAACCGGATTCGAACCGGTGATCTCCACCTTGAAAGGGTGGCGTCCTGGGCCTCTAGACGATGGGGGCCCGAGCCCCGGTGGGGCCGGGCGAGTGTACCAGAGGGGTGTCCCGGCTCCGGCCGGAGGCTCCGGTCAGACGGCCGGAGGTTCCCCCTGGCCGACCGGCCAGGGGGCATCAGGCGCCCGGCGTCCCGCTCCAGATGAGGCTCATGATCACCGCGGCGGCGAACGACATCAGCGCCATGACCGCGACCACGCCGCCGAGGAGCGCGGTGAGCACCGCCGCCCCGTCGCGGCCCTCGCGGCCGGCGCGCACGACCGCCGCCACCGACAGCAGGGCCGTCGCGGCGAACACGATCCCGCAGATCGCGAACCCGGTCGCCATGAGCGGCACCTGGAGCTTGTCCCGCACGAGCACCGACCAGAGCAGGAAACCGACTCCGCCCGCGAGCGCGACCACGAGCGTCACCCGGACGGGCGTGACCCGAACGGGTCCGAGCCAAGTGCCCGAGCGGCGACGGCGGCCGGACGCGTCCTTCGGCGCGGCTTGCGAGCGTGTGTCGTACTGGTGGCGGCTCATCGCGGCGAGCGTAGCAGGCGTCCCCGGACCGGGCTCAGGCGATCGACTCGGAGACCTCGCGCCGGCGGTGGTAGATGGCGACGTTCCAGGACAGGCGCGGCCGCTTCAGGGTCTCTCCGATGGCCGCGCCGCGCTCCCCGAAGGCCTCACCCAGGAACGCGCGCGCCTCCTCGACCGAGGGGAACGTCCAGAAGCAGTGCACGACGCGCACCTTGAAGCCACCGCCGCGCAGGAACGGGCCCTCCCGCCGGCTCCACGAGCGGTACTCGGGCGCATCGGGCTCGCCCAGCCCACAGACGTCGTCGCGGCCATAGTCATGGACCACCAGCAGGCATCCGTCCGGCCTGAGTGCCCGGTCCACCTCGGCCAACGCAGCCGGGTCCACGCCACGGAAGCCGGACCACAGGCTGACCACGGCGTCCAGGCTGGCATCCGGGACGTCCAGCCGGAAGGTCTCCCCGAGGCGGACGGCCAGGCCGGTGATGCCGGCGGCGGCGAGACGGTCCAGCAGCGGTCCGGCGGGCACGTCGACCAGCGCCACGTCGCGCCCCGCGAGCGGGCCGAGCGACTCGAGGGCGCGGATGATCTTGCCCTCGACGTCGATAACCGCCCGGAGACGCTCGGCAAGCGGGTCGGCCAGCTGGAACGGGATGTCAGCCATGTCCCCGAGGATACGCGGGGTGCGCGGAGCCGTGCGACCCGGATCGCGCACGGCGCGCAGTGCCGCGGGTCAGCGTGCCCGCAGCAGGATGGCACCCCGCAGCGGGATCGACACGGAGGCCCGGCCGCCTGCGACGGTCACGGGATCGCCCCTGTCCCAGGCCCAGCCGCCGGGCACCTCCGGCTCCAGCGTGCGCCCGTCGAGGCCGGGCAGCGAGAGATCGAGCCAAGCGTCCTCATCGCCCGCGTTGAGGCAGACCACGAACGCCTCCTCCGCATCGGAGCGGAGGTAGGCCGCGGTCATGCCGGCGGCACCGGCGATCGCGAACTCGCCGCGCCGGAGGGCACAGTGGGCATGGCGGAGCGCCGTAAGGCCGCGGATGTAGGCAAGCTGCTCGTGGTCCCACGCGGCCTCGTCCACTGGGAAGGAGCCCCGGCAGTACGGGTCGTTGCCCCCGACCAAGCCGATCTCGTCGCCGTAGTAGATGCAGGGGGCGCCACCAACCGTCATCTGGACGAGCGAGGCCAGGCGGACGCCATCCCGATCCCCGGCGCAGATCGAGAGGATCCTCGGCATGTCGTGGCTGCCCAGCAGGTTGAGCTGGACCGCGTTGACCTCGGGGGCGTACGTGGTGAGCGCGTGCTGCAGGCGGGCGACGAACCCCGGGCCGTCCTCCCGGCGGACGCCATCGCGCACGTCACCGTGCTGGGCGATGACGGCCTCGTCGCGATGGTGGGAGGCGGCGAACGAGAGCGCGGCGAAACCGAGCGGGTAGTTCATGTAGGCGTCGAACTGGTCGCCCTTGAGCCAGCGATGGTCCTCGACCCAGACCTCGGCCACGATATAGGCGTCGGGGTTCAACGCCTTGACACGGCGGCGGAACTCGCGCCAGAACTCGTCGTCGTCGATCTCCGCGGCCACGTCCAGGCGCCAGCCGTCGGCGCCGAACCGGATCCAGTGCTCCGCGACCCGCATCAGGTACTCGCGGACCTTCGGGTTGTCGGTGTTGAGCTTCGGCAGCGCGGGCAGGTTCCACCACGCCTTGTAGCCCAGGGCGGTGACCTGCTCGGACCCGAAGCGGTCGACGAGCCCGGCATGCTCCGCCGCGTGCCGCATCGACTCGTCGGGGTAGGCGCGCAGGGAGCGGCCGGCGGCCAGCGCCTCGCGGTCGATGTGGAACCAGTCCACGTACGGCGACCCGATCCCGCACTCGAGCACGTGATTGAACGCCCAGAAGCCGCGGGAGGCGTGGTTGAAGACGCCGTCGAGGATCACCCGGATCCCGCGGGCGTGGGCCCTGTCCAGCAGCTCCCGCAGGGCGTCGTCGCCGCCCAGGAGCGGGTCCACCTCGAGGTAGTCGTAGGTGTGGTACCGGTGGTTCGAGGCGGACGAGAAGATCGGGTTGAGGTAGATCGCGGTGACGCCGAGGTCCGAGAGATAGTCGAGGCGATCCGCGATCCCGTACAGGTCGCCGCCCTTGAACCCATGGTGGGTGGGCGGGCTATCCCACGCTTCGAGTGGGCCGGGCATGTCCGTTCGGCCGCTGCGCGCGAACCGGTCCGGGAAGATCTGGTAGAAGACGGCGTCGCGGACCCAGTCGGGCGTGTCGATCGGCATGGCCAGAGTCTACGAGTCGGACGGCTAGAATGGCGCCGTGGCTCACTCGCGACGGCTCTCGGGCTTCCTGCTCAGCCTCGCGATCGCGGCGACGGCGTGCGGGACGCCCGCCACCCCCGCCCCGACGGTGCCGGGCTCCACGGGGACCCCATCGCTCCCCGCCGCGAGCCTGCCCGCCGCCAGCCCGTCCGCCAGCCCGTCCGCCGCGGCATTCTCCGCATCGGCATCCTCTGCCGCGTGTGTCCCGGCCACGACGCCGGCCACCAGGGACTGGAACGACCGGGTCTGGTACGAGGTCTTCGTGCGCAGCTTCGCGGACGGCAGCGGCGACGGCATCGGCGACCTCCGCGGCCTGACTGCGAAGCTGGACTACCTCAACGACGGTGACCCGTCCACCGCGACCGACCTGGGCATCACCGGGATCTGGCTGATGCCGATCATGCAGGCCGCCAGCTACCACGGCTACGACGTCATCGACTACCGCACGATCGAGCAGGACTACGGCACCTCCGCGGACTTCCAGGCCCTCCTCGCCGCGGCGCACAAGCGCGGGATCAAGGTCATCCTCGACCTGGTCATGAACCACACCTCCGACCAGAACCCGTGGTTCGTCGACTCGCAGCAGGCCGGCTCCACGCACGCCGACTGGTACGTGTGGTCCGACACCGATCCCGACTACGCCGGACCCCAGGGGCAGATCGTCTGGCATCCGCTCGATGGGCGCTGGTACTACGGGGTCTTCGGCGCCTCGATGCCGGACCTCAACCTGCGCAATCGCGCGGTCACCGCGGAGCTCGAGTCGATTGCGGCCTCATGGCTCGGCCTCGGCGTCGACGGGTTCCGGCTCGACGCCATCCCGTACCTGGTGGAGGACGGGCAGAAGCAGTTCAGCACGCCTGACACGCTCGCCTGGCTGCGGGGCTTCCAGGCGTCGGTCAAGGCCGCCTCGCCGGGGGCGATGACGATCGGCGAGGTCTGGGCCTCCGCAGCGATCGCCGCGAAGTACGTGCCCGACGCCGCCGACCTCACCTTCGACTTCGACCTCGCGTCGGCCACGGTGGCCGCGGTCCAGAATGCGCAGCCGGCACCGCTGACCTCGGCGCTGGGCGAGACGGTCAAGTCCTGGCCTGTGAACCAGGAGGGGACCTTCCTCACGAACCACGACCAGGACCGGGTGATGAGCCGGATCGGCGGCCGGGTCGACGCCGCCAAGCTCGCCGCGCTCCTGCTGCTGACGGAGCCCGGCGTGCCCTTTGTCTACTATGGCGAGGAGATCGGCCTCACGGACACCAAGCCGGACGAGCAGATCCGGACACCGATGCCCTGGACGGCGGAACCGGTCATCGGCGGGTTCACGACCGGCACGCCCTGGGAGCCCCTGGCTGACGGCTCGGCCACGGTCAACGTCGCCACGGAACAGGCGGATCCGGACAGCCTGCTGGCGACGTACCAGGACCTGATCCGGCTGCACCAGGGCGACGTCGCGCTGCGAGGGGGAACCACCGTGCCGGTCACCGCCACCGGCCCCGTCGTGGCGTGGCTGCGCGCCACGACGGACCGGACGCTGCTGGTCATCGCCAACGTGTCCGGATCCGTGGTCAGCGACTACGCGCTGTCCCTCGGCGCCGGACCCCTGTGCGGACCGGGACCCGCCGCCGCCTCCATCGTGGCGAGCGTCAACGGCGGCGCGGACGGGGGCCCGGCCGCACCCGCCCCGCCGTCCCGGACAGCGTCGGGTGGCTTCGCCGGCTACCGCCCCCTGCCCGCGCTCCCGGCCCTCGGCGGGTTCGTCATCGACCTCGGGGCACCGTAAGGGTCGCGGCTACCGGAGGGTCGCGGCCCCGTGAACGAGCACGGCCCCGGCGGTGAGGCCGGGGCCGGGCGGGAGGAGCGGGGTGGACCAGCGGCGCCCGGGCTCAGCCCTTCACGCCGCCGAGCGTGAGGCCGCTGATGATGTACCGCTGGAGGAAGAAGTAGACCACCGATACCGGCAACGCCATGAGGATCGAGAACGCCGCGAACGATGACCAGGGCGTGCTCCCCGCGTACTGCCCGACCATCCCGTTGAGGGCCATCGACAGGGTGAAGCTGTTCGGGTTGGTCAGGAAGACCCACGAGAAGTAGAACTCCGTCCAGCCGGCGATGAACCCGAAGAACGCGGTGACCGCGATGACGGGCGTGGACAGCGGCACGATGATCCTGGTGAAGGACTGGAAGCGAGACGCCCCGTCGACAGTCGCCGCTTCCTCCAGCTCATGGGGGATGGTGTCCAGGTAGCCCTTCATGTTCCAGATCGCGAACGGGAGCTGGCCGGCGAGCACCGCGATGGCGACCCCGATCAGCGAGTTGCGCAGGTTGAAGGTGCCGATCTGGACCTGGTTGAGCATCACGAACAGCGGCGCGATCGTGGCGATCGCCGGCAGCATCAGCACCGCGAGGACGCCAACCATCAGGATCTCGCGGCCCCGGAAGCGCATCCGCGAGAAGGCGTACGCGGCGAGGATGCCGATGGTGACGCTGAGGATGGCGATGGTGGACGCGATCAAGAAGCTGTTGAAGGCGAGCTGCACGAACGAGACGGGGTTCACCGTGGGCTGCGCGATGACCGTCCGATACGCCTCGAGCGAGGGGTTTTTCGGGATCAGGTTCAGGCCCGTGGGACGAGCATTGGTCGGATCGAGGGACATGCTCACGATCCACAGGATCGGGAACAGCACGGTGACGGCGATCGCCAGGCAGAGTGCCTGGTAGGCGAGCTGGCGGCTCAGCGACAGCCGGGGCCCGGTCGACGCCTTGTGCCGGGCCACGGCAACCGGGGCCGTGACCATCGCCGGCGCAGTGGTAATCGGGGTCGTCATCGCGCCCACCCTGCCTTCACGGGGAAGCCCGACCTGGAGATGCGGTCAGGCGTCATAGCTGGCCGTCGCCTTGCCGAGACGGTTGGTGATCAGCGTGAGCGCCAGCAGGATGAAGAACTGGAAGACCGCGAAGGCCGCCGCGACGCCGTAGAGGTGCTGGTCGTTGACGAGGCGGTAGGCGGTCGTCACCAGGAGCTCCGTCTGGCCGAACGGGCCGCCCCCGGACATGAAGTACGAGAGGTAGAACAGGTTGAAGGTGATGACGAAGCCGTAGATCGCGTAGGGGAGCATCGCCGGGCGCAGGTGCGGGAGGGTCACCACGCGGAACTTCGCCCAGGACCCCGCCCCGTCCATCTCTGCGGCCTCGTACAGGTCGTTCGGGATGCTCTGGAGCGCGCCGGTCGCGACGACGGAGTTCAGCGGCCAGCCCAGCCAGATGTTGGCGCCCAGCAGCGCGAAGTAGGCCAGCGGGAGAATCAGGGGGCCGACCGCGATGATCGGGTTCGGCTGGTTGATCCAGTCGAGGGTGAACGGCGGCAACTTGAACAGGACGCCGATCGTCGCGTTGATCAGCTGGTTGATCGCGCCGTACTGGGGATCGAACATGTTCCGCCAGACCGTCGCGACGATGATCTGGGGGATGACCACGGGGATGATGTAGATGGCCCGGTAGATCCCGCGGAACTTGAGCCCGCGGACGTTCAGGAGCAGGGCGACGGCCACCCCGAAGACCACGTGGAAGATGACGTTCGTGAAGGCCCAGAACAGGTTGAAGACCAGGACCCGCACGAAATCGAAGTTGGGCAGGACGATGTCGTTGTTCAGGATCCGGACGTAGTTGTCGAAGCCGACGTAGGGCGGGGCCGGTGAGCCGGCCTTGAGGTTTGCCAGGCCGTAGCTCGTGAACGACATCCAGACCTGGTAGACCAGGGGATAGAACGTGATGACGATCATCACGATGAGGGCGGGAAGGAGGAATGCGTACGCGGTCCGCGCGTTCACCGAGCGTCGCCGCAGCGAGCGACGGGGCGGGCTGGCGGCTCCGGCCGTGGTCACACTCATCGTCGTTGGCTCCACCCTCGCATCGAACTGGGTTGGCGTGAGCCGAAATGGGTGGAGGTCCGTGTGGACCTCCACCCACGGTGGTGTCGGGACTGCTCCCTAGACTCTAGCTACTTGCCGTTGGCCTTGTCCATCTGCGTGCAGGCATCGGCGACCGCGGTGGTCGGATCGGTGCCCTTCTCGACGACGGAGGCAATGGCGTTGCCGAACGGGGTCCAGTAGTTGTCGAGCTCCTTCGCCGTCGGGCGGGCGAAGCCCGTCGCGACCTGCTGGGCGAAGCCCTTGCTGATCACGTTGGTCCCGGCCGCCACCGCGGCTGCCAGTTCCGTGTTGGCGGGGATGTGGCCGGCGTTGTCGACGAACGGCTTCACGTTCTCGGGCGAGAGCATCTGGAGCGCGAACTGGATGGCCAGGTCCTGGTTGGCCGAGCTGGCGTTGATGTAGTAGCCGTCAGGGGCGGCCATCGGGGAGAAGTCGCCGCCCGAACCCGACGGGCCCGGGACCACGGCGAGCTTGTCGCCGAGGGCTTTCTGCAGGTCGCCGGTCTGCCACGGGCCGTCGATGAAGCCCGCGATCTTGCCGGCCAGGAAGTCGGTCTTGGCGTCGGTGTCGTTCTGGTAGAGCTTGCCGCCGGCCGCCTTGAAGTCCGTGAGGAACTTCATGGAGTCGGCCACGCCGGTGCTTGCCGTGGCGGCGCACTTGCCGGTGGTCTCGTCGAGGATCTTGCCGCCGAAGGCGCCATAGAGGCCCCACTGGTAGTACGCGCCGCCGCCGTTGGCCCCGTAGACGAGGCCGAGAGGGGTGGTCTTGGCCGCGGTCAGCCAGTCAGCGGTGGTCTTCGGCGGGGTCGAGAGCGTGGCGGAGTTGTAGAAGAGCGCGACGGCCTTCATGGACTCCGGGATCGCGGAGAGCTTGCCGTCGACGGTGTCGGCGGTGATGGCCGTCTGCGAGATGTTGTACGGGGCGGCCATCAGCGTTGCGCTCATGGACGACAGGTCCTTGAGAAGGCCGGCACGCGCCTCCTTGCCGACGCTGTCATTGGGCGCGATGTAGAGGTCAGGACCGCCGCCGGAGGCAGCCTCGGTCTCGAACTTGGTGAACAGGTTGGCGAACGGGACGTCGAGAACGGTTACGGTGAGGCCCGGGTTGGCCGCCATGACGCTCTTGACGGCGGCGTCGAATGCCGTCTTCTCGGCGCTGCCGGATGCCCCGTAGGCCTCCCAGACCGTGATGGCGCCCGTGAGCGGAGCCGCCGTGGCGGCGGCGCTCGGGGCCTCGGATGCCGCCGTGGACGGGGCCGTGCTGGCCGCCGTCGTCGGAGCGGCCGTCGGAGCGGCCGTCGTCGGAGCGGCCGTCGTGGGGGCGGTGGTCGCGCCGGTGCCGCCGCACGCGGCCGCGACGATCGCGACCACGCCGACGAGCGACGCGAACCGGAACTTGGTCTTCATGTGTGCTGAACTCCTCCAATGTGGATGCGCTTGTCCGATGTGGATGCGCTGGTTGGTGCCTGGCCGGCGGTGCCGGTCCTGCTGACCGCACCCGGCCCTCGGTCGCCTGGGCGATCCGACGTGCCACGATGTGAGCGACGGGCGTGGCATGCCGGGCGAACTCTCGTCCGCACGCCGCCCTGCGACCTCAGTGTCGGGCCGGTATCACCTCCTGCCGCCTGCGCGGCGCCGGCCCGGTCGAGCCGCGGATGATGAGCCGCGTCTCGAGCCGGATCTGTTCAGGCCGTGGATCCCGTCGTTCGACGACGGCCAGGAGCAGGCGCACCGCGCTCTCGCCCTTCTGGCGGATCGGCTGGTGCACCGTGGTCAACGGGGGGTTCGTGTGCTGGCTGATGTCGATGTCGTCGAACCCGACGACCGACATGTCCTGGGGCACCCGCAGCCCGAGCTCCCGGGCGGCGCGCAGGACGCCGATCGCCATCGCGTCCGACATCGCCAGGACGGCCGTGGGGCGCAGCCCATCCTCATAAGCGCGCCGCATCACCGCGATGCCGCCCTCGATGCTGGCCGGGCCGACGCAGATCGCCTGTGGAGGCAGGTGCAGGCCCCGGGCGGCCAGGGCGCCGAGGTACCCGCGGAGCCGGCTGCCCATGACACCCTCCGGCTCCACCTCGCCGCCGCTCGTCGGCGGCTCCACGCCGACGACCAGGATCTCAGTGTGGCCGAGATTGAGCAGGTGCTCGGCGGCGGCGCGGGCGCCGCCCTCGTCGTCGATCTCGATGCCGGGCTGGTCCGGCATCGCGCTGGAGTCCACCATCACCAGCGGCAGGCCGGCAGCGCGGATCTGCTCCACCTCCGGGTGCCTCGCGGACAGCCCGATCGCGATCACGCCGTCCACCATGGCGCGGCCCATCGCGCGGGCCAGCGAGCCGCGCAGGGGCGAGATGAAGTGGAGCGCGTAGCCCTCCTGCTCGGCCGCCAGGGCAATGCCCTCGGAGAGGGCCCCGAAGAAGGGGTTCGAGAAGATGACCGACAGCGCCTGGGGGGTCAGCACGCCCAGGGTGTGGGTGGAGCGCTGCGTGAGCATCCGGGCGACCGGGTGCGGCCGGTAGCCCAGCGCATCCGCGACATCGAGGATCCGGCTGGCCGTCTTCGGCGCGAGCCGATTCGGGCTGTTGAATGCGAACGACACCGCGGTCTTCGACACGCCCGCCTCGCGAGCGACGTCGGCGATCCGCGGCCGTCGCGGGTTCCGCTCCTCCACGGTCTCCTCGCAGCCGGCAAGCTGTGCGGGATGGGCTGGGCTGCAGGCTCCGGATCTCGGGGGAGCTGCGCCCGCGCGTCCGGCGCAGGTGCCTCAGGCTTTGCAAAACCGGTTTAGAAAACCGGTTTAGTTGAGATTAGGTCAGCGTCGCGCCGGGTGTCAAGTCCCAGGGCGCGTCCTGTCGCAAGCCGGTCCCCCGCCGGGAACCGGGGCTCGGTCGCAAGCCGGTCCCCCGCCGGGAACCGGGGCTCGCCGGTCCACGCGACGGTGGCATCATCATCCCGTGCTCACACAGTTGCGCGCGATGCCCCCCGGCATCCGCATCTTCCTCGGCTACGCGTTCCTCCTGCTGGGCGTCATCGGCCTCTCGCTGCGCTGGGTGGTGGACCAGGCGATCGACGCGCCCATCTCCCTGCCGGGCCTGGTGGTCATGATGCTGCTCGCCTATACGATCTTCACCACGACGCTCGTGATCCAGCGCAAGGAGGCTGGGCGAGCGCTGGCGCTCGGGCTGTCCACGCTCACGATCCCGGCGGTGCCCTTCGCCCTGCTCGCCGCGCAACCGTTGTTCGCGGTCGTCGTGGCCGTGCTCGCGTTCCTCCTCTTCGCCGGCCTCACCCGGCCTCCCGTCCGCGCCTGGCTCAACGAACCCTGAAAGGAGACCCATGCGGCTGTACGCCTACGAGGACCGCCACGGCGACGAGCGCTTTGGCGTCCTGGTGCTCGGCCGCCTCCTGACGGGAGCGCAGCTCGAGAAGCGCGGCGGGCTCGACCCGGCCGTGGACACGCATCTCGGCATCGGGTACCAGATCGCGTTCCAGGACGGCTGGCTGCGCGAGGTGGCCCGGGCGGCGAAGCGGGCCGTGAAGCGCGGCGCGCCGCTGCTGGACCTGGACGCCCGGCGTCCGATCGCGGCCATCACCCCCGGCGGACTGGGCGAGAAGATCGTCTGTGCGGGCCTCAACTACGCGGACCACGTGTCCGAGGGCGGGCGGGCCGTGCCGGAACGGCCCATGCTCTTCGCCAAGTTCGCCAACGCGATCGTCGGTGACGGCGAGGCGATCGTGCGGCCGCCGGGCACCCGCGCGCTGGACCTCGAGGTGGAGCTGGGCGTGGTGGTCGGCCGATCCGCCCGCCGCGTGACCCCGGAGGAGGCGCCCGACTACGTCGCCGGCTTCGTGGTCGTCAACGACGTCAGCGCCCGGGACTGGCAGGGCAACCCGCAGGCTCTCCACGAGGGCGAGAAGGGC
Source organism: Candidatus Limnocylindrales bacterium (assembly GCA_036508975.1). Taxonomy (GTDB): domain Bacteria; phylum Chloroflexota; class Limnocylindria; order Limnocylindrales; family CSP1-4; genus CAIXZV01. The sequence goes on along the minus strand of DATCGK010000550.1, from coordinate 1,675 downwards.
GACGGCCAGTGGCTGCGCGCCAAGGGCAGCGACACCTTCCTCCCGGTCGGGCCGGTCTTCGCGACGCCGGACGAGGTGGATCCGGAGGCCGGCCTGGCGATCCGCAGCTGGCGGGTCCCAGGCGAGGGCCCGGGGGCCGGCACGCCCGTCCTGATGCAGGACGGCAACACGAGAGACATGCTGTTTCCGGTTGCCCGGCTGATCAGCATCATCTCCCAGCAGGTCACGCTCCGGCCCGGTGACCTGATCGCCACCGGCACCCCCGCGGGCGTCGGCGTGTTCCGCGACCCGCCGGTGTTCCTGGAGCCCGGCGACCGCGTCCGGTGCGAGATCGAGGGCATCGGGATGGTGGAGAATCCGATCGTCGACTGGACCGACGACCCACGCCAGGACCTCTGACCACGCCGCGGCCGGTGGGGCCGGAAAGCAGGAGGCGCCCATGCTCGCGCTCGTGAAGACGGCCCCCGGCCCGGGCCTCAGCCTTCTCAACGTCCCCGATCCCGTGATCGGCATCAACGACGTCCTGATCCGGGTCCACAGGACGGGCATCTGCGGCACCGACCTCCACATCGAGTCCTGGGACCCATGGGCCGCGAAGACGATCAAGCCGCCGCTGGTCGCCGGCCACGAGTTCGTGGGCGCGATCGTGGAGGTGGGCGCCAACGTCGCGGACTACAAGCCCGGTGACATCGTCAGCGGCGAGGGGCACGTCACCTGCGGCCGCTGCCGCCACTGCCTGGCCGGGCGGCGCCACCTGTGCGCGAGCACCGTGGGCCTGGGCGTGGGTCGCGACGGGGCCTTCGCGGAGTACGTCGCCCTCCCGATGAGCAACATCTGGCACCACTGGCCGGGGATCGACGAGGAGGTCGCCGCGATCTTCGACCCGTTCGGCAACGCGGTCCACACGGCGCTCGCGTTCCCGGTCCTGGGCGAGGACGTGCTGATCACGGGGGCCGGACCCATCGGCCTCATGGCTACGGCGGTCGTCCGCCACGCGGGGGCCCGGTTCGTCGTGGTGTCGGAGCCCAACCCGGTCCGCCGGGAGCTGGCGAAGCGCATGGGCGCCACGATCGCCGTGGACCCGCGCCAGCAGGACCTCCACGACGTCCAGCGGGAGCTGGGCATGGTCGAGGGCTTCGACGTGGGCCTCGAGATGTCGGGCAACCCGGCGGCCATCCGGAGCGCCATGGACAACATGGCCCACGGCGGCTCCATCGCGATCCTCGGGATCCCCACCCAGGACATCAGCATCGACGTCAACGAGATCGTGTTCAAGCTGCTGACGATCCGGGGCATCTACGGCCGGGAGATGTACGAGACCTGGTACAAGATGACGGTGATGCTCCAGTCCGGCCTCGACATCACGCCGGCGATCACGCACCGCTTCGGGTTCCGCGAGTTCGAGGCGGCGTTCGCCATCGCGCGCTCGGGCGACTCGGGGAAGGTCATCCTGGACTGGACCGCATGAGCGGCACGGAGGCTTGACATGGGCAGCGCATCCCGCCCCAACCCGCTCGCGTTCCTGGACGAGGAGCTCGCTGCCCTTCGGGAGCGCCACCTCTACCGGCCGCTGCGGATCATGAGCAGCGCCCAGGGCCCCATCGTGTCCCTGGACGGCCGCCGGGTCATCAGCCTCTCCTCCAACGACTACCTGGGGCTGTCGCACCACCCGCGC
>DATCGK010000549.1:0-9487 GCA_036508975.1 Candidatus Limnocylindrales bacterium | reverse complement strand
CGTCTCCAGCGAGGAGGACCTCCACAAGATCAAGATGGTCCGGGAGCGCACGAAGACGCTCGTCTCCTTCGGCGATTGCGCGGTGACCTCCAATGTCCCGGGCATGCGCAACCCGATCGGGGTCGCGCCGCTCCTGGACCGAGCCTACCGGGAGAACGTCACGCTCAACCCGCAGACTCCATCGGAGATCGTGCCAAAGCTCCTTCCGACCTCGACGCCGGTCCACCGGGTGGTGAAGGTCGACGTCTTCCTGCCGGGCTGCCCGCCGTCTGCAGACCTGATCTACACCATGCTCGATGACCTGCTGGCCGGTCGCGTCCCCGACGTCGCCGGATCCCGGTTCGGGCGCTGACGGGGGACCCAACATGAGCCGAACCATCGTCATCGATCCGGTCACCCGGATCGAGGGCCACTCCAAGATCACCATCCAGCTCGACGATCGCGGCGAGGTCGTCGACGCCCGCTTCCACGTCACCCAGTTCCGCGGATTCGAACGCATCACCCAGGGTCGCCCGGTCCACGAGATGCCCGCGCTCATGGCCCGCATCTGCGGGATCTGCCCGGTCAGCCACCTGATCGCCTCCGCCAAGGCCGTGGACGACATCATGGCCGTGGAGCCGACGCCCACCGGCGCGGACCTGCGGCGGATCATGAACCTGGGCCAGATCGTCCAGTCGAACGCGCTGTCGTTCTTCCACCTCTCGTCGCCGGACCTGCTGTTCGGCTTCGACGCGGACCCGGCCGTGCGCAACATCATCGGCGTCGCTCGAAAGCAACCGGAGCTCGCCAGGGACGGCATCGCCCTGCGCAAGTGGGGCCAGCAGATCATCGAGTGGCTGGGCGGCAAGCGGATCCACCCCGAGGGCATCGTCCCGGGCGGCGTGGCCTTCCAGCTGACCGCCGAGGTCCGGGACCGCATTCTGGCCGGTGTCCCGGAGGCGATCGCCGCCGTCGAGCGCGCCATCGCCTGGTACAAGTCCGACATGTTGCGCTGGGAGGAAGAGGCCAGCACCTTCGGCAACTTCCGCTCCGCGTTCATGGGCCTGGTGGACCGCCAGGGCAACGTGGATCACTACGGTGGCTGGCTCCGCGTCGTGGACGCGGACGGGCACTTCCTGGCCGACAAGGTCGATCCCAAGACCTTCAACGACTACATCGGCGAGGCCGTGGAGCCGTGGTCGTACCTGAAGTCCACCTACTGGAAGCCGATGGGCTACCCCGACGGCCTGTACCGCGTGGGCCCGCTCGCCCGGCTCAACGTGGCCGAGCGGACGGGCACGCCGCGCGCCGACGAGGAGCTGGAGAAGTTCCGCTGGCGCGTCGGTCGGATCGCGAGCTCTTCCTTCCACTACCACTACGCGCGTCTGATCGACACGCTCCACGCCATCGAGAAGATCGAGCAGCTCCTGCGCGGGCCCGACATCCTCTCGCACCACGTGCGGTCCGTGGCCGGCATCAACCGCAACGAGGGGATCGGCGTGTCCGAGGCCCCGCGCGGCACGCTGATGCACCACTATCGGGTGGATGACGACGGGCTGGTGGAGTGGGTCAACCTCGTCATCGCCACCGGTCACAACAACATGGCGATGAACCGTGCGGTGCTCCAGGTGGCCCGCAGGCACGTGAAGGCCGACCGTCTCGAGGAGGCGATGCTCAACCGGGTCGAGGCCGTCATCCGCTGCTACGACCCATGCCTGTCCTGTTCCACGCATGCCCTGGGCCAGATGGCGATCAAGATCCAGCTGCTCGCCCCGGGTGGCGCCATCCTGGACGAGCTGAGGCGGTGATGCGGTGACGATGGCCGCCGCCGGTGACGCGACGGTTGTCGGGCGCTGTGTCACGGTCGGCGGCGGTGGCGTGCTGGTCGTCGGCTACGGCAACGGGCTCCGCACCGACGACGGCATCGGGCCGGCGGTGGCCGCACGCCTTGCCGGCGACCCACGCCTGGCCGAATCAGACGTGCGTTCGATGCACCAGCTGACCCCGGAGCTGGCGTTCGATGCGAGCCGCGTCTCGCTGCTCGTCCTGGTGGACGCGGCGGCCGATGTGGCCGCGGGCGAGGTTGTCGTCAGGCACCTGGACCCGGAGAGGGTGGTCGGGCAGGCGATGACCCACCACCTGGATCCGGCCGGACTCGTTGGGCTGGCGCAGGAGCTGTGGGGCGCCGCGCCCCCGGTGGTCGTGGTCAGCGTGGGCGTCGCGTCGCTGGAGATCGGGGACCGGCTGTCCCCGGTCGTCGAGGGGGCCGTCCCGCGCGCGGCAGACGCGGTGGCGGCGGTCGTCGAGGCGGCCATCGTCGAGGCGGCCAGCCGTGCATGAGGTCTCGCTCGTCGCCGAGCTCGTCGAGGTGGCCGAGGCACGCGCCGGCGGGGCGCCCGTGGCGCTCGTGCGTGTCCGCCATGCCACGACGATCCCCGAGGACGTGCTCCGGCAGGCGTTCGCGATGCTGACCGAGACCGGGCCGCTCGCGGGTGCCGTGCTGGATCTCCAGCCTTTCGACGTCGAGCTCGCCTGCGCCTGCGGCTTCACCGGGGCGCTGGGTCACGACGACATGGTCGGCGGCTCGATGGCGGTCTGCCCGGCCTGCGGCGAGGTGAACGGGCTGCCCCCGACGGCCGAGCTGGAGCTGCTGGAGGTCCGGCTCGCGCGCTGAAGCGACCGGTGCGGTGGTGCACCACATTGGTGCTTTCTGGTTGTGCGACGCCGCAAATGGTCCCACAATGCCGCAGTCGGCCCGCGCCGCTCGACGGTTGCGGGGAGGTGACGCCCGGGGGCCGGTGGTCGCGACCGATCGACGCATGGATGTGCCCCCACGCGCCGTTCGAGCGGCGCCGGCCCACGCCGGGCCTTCCATGGCCCACGCCGGGCCTTCCATGGCCCACGCCGGCCTCCCATGGCCCACGCCGGGCCTCCCATGGCCCACGCCGGGCCTCCCTTGACACGGTTCCCGCGGTCAGACCCGTTGTCGTGCCGTGCGGTACGTCTGGCGCTGGTCGCCTGGCGCGCGCAGACCCCACCGAACGCCTCCGGAACCCTGCTGGTACCACCGGCTGGACGAGAGTACGGCTTGTCCGCGCTCCACTGGACCCCGACACTCCCATCAACAGCGGGCCGGACCATACCGGAGTGCCCCAACGGAACGGCCGGTTCACGAGAACAGCAGAGGCAGACCAATGGCGTCAATGGCGATCCACGAACTCGGGCCCATGCTCACCGCGAGCGAGGTGGCGGAGATGCTCCATCTCCACGTGAACACCGTGAAGCGCCTCGGCGACCGCGGCGAGCTGCCGTATTACCGCGTCTGCAAGCGCGGCGACCGGCGTTTCCGTCTCGATGACGTGATGGCGTTCCTGGCCCGGAACCGCTAGCGCCGTCCCGCTCCCGCCGGGCGTCAGCCTCGCAGGGAGCCCTCGAAGACCCGCAGGGCCTCCTCGACCTCGGGGACCGTCACGTCCAGCGGCGGGATCCATCGGATGACCTGGTGGTGCATCCCGCAGTTGAGGAGCAGCAGCCCCGCATCGCCCGCCCGGGCTGCGACGGCCTCCGCCATCGCGCCGTCCGGCTCGCGGGTCCCGCGGTCCTTCACGAACTCCACCCCGATCATCAGGCCAGGTCCCCGGACGTCCCCGATCGCCGGGAACTCCGCCATCAGCTCCCGCAGGCCGCCGGACAGCTCGGCACCGCGGGCCCTGGCGTTGGCAACCAGGTCCTCGTCCCGGATCGTCTCGAGGACCGCCACACCGGCCGCGCAGGAGACCGGGTTGCCGCCGTACGTGGTGCCGTGGGCGCCGCGGCCCCAGCGCTCCTGGAGCTCCTTCCTGGCCACGATCGCCGACAGCGGCAGGCCGTTGGCGATGGCCTTGGCGACGCACACGACGTCCGGGACGATGCCCGAGTGCTGGAACGCCCACATCTCGCCGGTCCGCCCGTAGCCCGACTGGACCTCGTCCGCGACCAGCAGGATCCCGTGCTCGTCGCAGATCGCACGCAGGGACCTGAGGAACGAGGCCGGCGCCGGGTAGTAGCCACCCTCCCCCTGGACGCACTCGATGAAGATGGCCGCCACCTGCGACGGTGCGACGGTGGTCGCGAGCAGGTCGTCCAGGTGCGCGAGGCACGCCTCGGAGGCCGCGGCCTCGTCGTCGTCGAAGTCCCGGTACGCGGCAGGGTAGGGGAGCTGGTAGATCGACGGCAGCAGCGGCTCGTACCCGCGCCGGTAGTTGATGCTGGAGCTGGTGAGGCTCGTCGCGCCGACCGTTCGCCCGTGGAAGGCGCCGCGGAAGGCGATGATCGCCGGGCGCCCCGTGACGCGGCGGGCAAGCTTGATCGCGCCGTCGATGGTCTCCGAGCCCGAGTTCAGGAACAGGACCGAGTCGAGCGGATCCGGGAACGTAGCGGCCAGCATCCGCGCGAGGGTCACAGTGGGTTCGGCGAAGCCGATCGTGTGCACGGGCCCGATGAGCCGGTCCACCTGGGCATGGATGGCCGCGGTCACCCGCGGGTGGGTGTGCCCAAGGGCGGTGACGGCGATGCCGTTGGCGAAGTCGAGGTAGCCCCGGCCGGTGGTGTCGTACAGCCGGTGACCGATCCCGTGGGACCAGCTCCTGTCCATGTACCGGCCGAGGACCGGCGACATGTTGGGGCCCGCGAGGGCGGCGAGGTCGAGGGCGTCGGAGGTGTCGGAAGTGTCCACGACGCGAGTATAGGGAGCAGGCCCGGGCAAGCGGTATCCGGAGGCCGATCAGGGCGCCTTGCGGCACCGGCCTGCGGGACTCGCCGCGAAGGGAGCGACTGGGACTCGCCGCGAGGGGACCGACCCGGCGGTAGCATGGCCGCGCGTCCGCCCGTCCCCGCCCCCGCTCGCGGGGTCCCGAAGCCCGAGGCCAGCACGCCGTGATCGACTTCACCCTCGCCGACGAGCACAAGCTCGTCCGCGCCGCCGCCCGCTCGTTCGTGGAGGCGGAGATCCTGCCGTACATCCGGGAGTGGGACGAGAAGGCCGAGGTCCACCGCGAGATCTTCGCGAAGATGGCCGAGATGGGGTTCCTGGGCGCGCCGATCCCGGAGCAGTACGGCGGCTCCGGGATGGACTACGGGAGCTTCGCGATCCTGTGCGAGGAGCTTGAGCGAGCCGATACGGCGTTCCGCGTCGTCCAGAGCGTCCACGTGGGTCTGAACAGCCTGACGCTCCTGCAGTGGGGCACCGAGGAGCAGCGGCAGCGCTGGCTGGTCCCACAGGCGAAGGGCGAGAAGCTCGCGACCTTCAGCCTGACCGAGCCCGGGGTGGGGACCGACGCCAGCAACCTGGCGACGACGGCGCGCCGTGACGGCGATTCCTATCTCCTCAACGGACACAAGATCTGGATCTCGCTGGCGGACCTGGCGGACAGCTTCCTGGTCTTCGCCACGGTGGACAGGTCGAAGAAGCACAAGGGCATCACGGCGTTCGTGGCGGAGCGCGGGATGCCGGGCCTGACCACAGGCTCGCTCCACGGCAAGCTCGGCATCCGGGCCGGCAACACCGGGCTCATCGACTTCGAGAACGTCCGCGTCCCGATCGAGAACCGCATCGGCGAGGAGGGCGAGGGCTTCCTGATCGCGATGAGCGCCATCGACCAGGGCCGGTTCACGGTTGCAGCGGGCGCCGTCGGCCTCGCGCAGGCGTGCCTGGATGCGTCGCTCAAGTACGCCCACGAGCGCGAGACCTTCGGCCAGGAGATCGGCCAGCACCAGCTCGTCAAGCAGATGATCGCCAACATGGCGAAGGGGACCGAGATCGGGCGTCTTCTGGTCTGGCAGGCGGCGGCGCTCAAGAACCGCGGCCTGCGCAACACGCGCGAGACGTCGCTGGCGAAGTGGCACGCGACCGAGCACTCGGTGCAGGCCGCCCTGGACGCGATCCAGATCCACGGCGCCAACGGGTACTCCAACGAGTTCCCCGTCGAGCGATACCTGCGGAACTCGAAGGCAGCGGTGATCTACGAGGGCACGAGCCAGCTGCACACGCTGATCCAGGCGGATTACGCCCTCGGCTATCGCCAGGACCGCCCGCTCCGGTGCGAGCCGTGGCCGGCCCAGGGGTTCGAGCGCGGGTAGGAGGCCGACCAATGACGGAGTCCCCGGTCCCTGTTCAGGCGACGCCAACCATCGAGGACCTGGAGGCGCAGGAGCGCCGGCTGGTCCTGCCGGCCGCCGACCTCGCCACGCTCCACGCTCTCGGGCGACGCCTCTACGACGCCGCGATCGAGGGCCACCTTCCGCTGACCGTGCAGGTGCGCCTGGGAGAGCCCCTGGTGTTCTCCGCCTCGGCGCCCGGCAGCGCCGCCGTGAACGAGCTGTGGGCAGCCCGCAAGTCCCGGGTCGTCCACGTATTCGAGCGGAGCTCGCTCCTCGTCCGGCTCATCCACGAGCGCGATGGGCTGGAGGTCAACGCCCACAACGGCCTCCCTGTGGACGGGTACGCGGCGCACGGCGGCGCCTTCCCGCTTCGCGTCCCGAACGTCGGCTTCGTCGGGAGCGTGGTGGTCTCCGGGCTGCCGCAGGTGCAGGACCACGAGCTCGTTGTCGGGGTGCTCGAGGCGTTCCTGCGCGAGCGGTGACCGGGTCGCAGGTCAGCCGCCGGATGCCTCGGCCGGCACGGGCACCGCCTCGCGCCGCGTCACCCTGGTGCCACGGCCGCGAGCGGTGACGATCAGGGCGACCGCGAGGACGATGACCGCGGCCGCGACGACCGTACGTGCGGTGAGCGGCTCGCCAAGGATCAGCGAGCCGAGGATGACCGCCACGATGGGGTTCACGTACGCATAGGTGGCGATTCGGCCCAGCGGCGCCACGGTGAGGAGCCAGGCGTACGTGGTGAACCCGACAAGGCTCCCGACGACGATGAGATAGCCGATCCCGAACCAGCTGGTCGCCGAGACTGCACCGGGATCGAAGCCGGCCAGCTGGCTCGTCAGCACGGCCGCCACGAGGAACGCCAGGCCGCCGGCGATCATCTGGAGGCCGGTGGAGAAGAGGGCCGGCCGCGGGAGCACGGCCCGCCTGGCGGCATAGAGCGTGCCGAGCGACCAGAACATCGGGGACACGATCAGGGCAAGCAGGCCGGCGGGATCCAGCGAGCCGATGTCGCCCGCCGGCCAGGCGAGGATCGCCACTCCGACCATGCCCACCGCGATCCCGACGGCCGCGAGCACCGGGATGCGGTCCCCGAGCAGGATGCGCCCGAACACCGCCAGCCACATCGGGACGAGCCCGATCAGGAGGGCGGCGATGCCGCTCGCGATGGTCTGCTCGCCCCACGCGACGAGACCCGTGCCGCCCAGGAGGAGGCAGGCCCCGACGATGGTGACGTCGCGCAGATGGACGGCGGACGGACGGCCGATGGTGCCGTGGTCGCGAAGGGCGACCCCGCCGGCGAGCAGCAGCCCGGCCGGCACGAAGCGCAGGAAGCCCATCACGAAGGGCGGGACGGTGTCGATGGCGAGCTTCATGCCGAGGTAGGTCGAGCCCCACACCAGGTAGAGCACGACGAGGCCGGCCCAGACGGCGATGGGGCTGGCGGGTTTGTGCATCGTGCCGGCGGCTCCTGGTTGGCGGAGGGGCGAGTGTACCGACCCGGGGCGCCTTGTGCTAGTTCATTAGGCCAAGCTGCCAGACGGTCAGACCCCGGTGGTCGAGGCGACCGCTATGCCGCTGACCCGAGCGCCGTGGGGCGGCAGACCTTGCAGGGGCGATAGCCGGCCGCGCTCGCGTCCCGCAGCGAACGGAACGGCACCCGGTTGCGGGCCTTGATCCGCCGCGCGTTGCGACAGGTCGGCCAGCACACGATCCTGGTCGTGGCCGAGGCCAGCAGACGTTCGCCGCGACGCGCCGCGTCCTCGAGGGCCGCCGGGTCCAGGCCCTCCCCGGCGAGGATCGTCCACTTGTTGGCGGGTCCGCCCAGGCTGTACCGGCCGATGGTGCCATCCGTGCGGACGACCCGGTGGCACGGGACGATGAGCGGGACCGGGTTGTGCCCGAGCGCCGTACCCACGGCCCGGACCGCCTTCGGCCGTCCGATCTCGGCCGCGATCCATCCGTACGGACGGACCTCGCCGCGCGGGATCTCCAGCGCCTTGGTCCAGACGGCGACCTCGAACTCGGTTCGGCCGCGCAGGTCCAGCGGGATCCGGACGCGCCGCTCACCGGCCAGGCGGCGGGCGATGGCATCCGCCAGGGGCCCGGGGAGGGCGGATGCCAGGAGCGTGCGGCGGCCGCAGCGGGCTTCGTGACGAGCCGCGGCGGCCGGGCCGTCGTCGGCCAGGTCCACCTCGCTGATGCCGCGGCCGTTCCAGGCGACCCACAGCGTGCCGATCGGGGAGGCGAGGGGCGCCATCCGGTCCGCGAGGCCCGTCTCGACGAGGACGTCGTCGGCAAGACGCACCGGGGCGGCGACCGCCAGCGAGGAGAGCGCGCCGGGCGCGTCATCGATCGTGTGGTTGGGGGCGAGAACGGGGCGGGTCATGGGGTCAGCTCCTCGAACCCGGCGCCCGCCGCGGCGGCGCGCAGCATGGCCAGGCCACGGTGGACCTGGGCCTTGAGCGTGCCCTCGGGACGGCCGAGCACCAGGGACAGCTCGGCGTAGGAAAGGTCATCGACATGGCGGAGGACGACCGGGATCCGGTAGCGCTCCGGGAGAGCGGCGAGCAGAGCCCCCAGCCGCTCGCGCTCCTCAGCCCGGGAGACGAGGCTCGCCGGATCGAACATGGCATCGGCCGAGGGCTCGGCGCCCGTCTCGACCAGCAGCCCCAGCGGCGTCACGGGCAGCGCCCGGCGCCGGCCGCGGTTCCGGCACAGGTTCACCACGATCGTCGCCAGCCAGGCGCGGAGCCGGAGATCGCGGATCCGGTCCGGCTCGTAGCCCGAGAGTGCCCGGTAGGCCCGGACCAGTGCGTCCTGTGCCACCTCCTCGGCATCGTGGGGGTTGCCCAGCACGCGCAGCGCGATCGCATAGCAGTGATCGACGTGAGCGTGCACGAGGATCTCGAACGAGCCGTCGAGGTCCCGGGCGAGGCGTTCGGCGAGGGTGGTGTCGTCCATCACCATCCACAACACGGTCCGGGAGCATTCGGTTGCACGTGGAGGCGGGCGGCGGACAGGCGCATGGCGAAGCGGCTCCGGGCGGGGGCCGGCCGGGGGTCGGGGCGCGATCCTAGCATCGCCAAACGCCACCCGACCTCACCGCGCGCCGTCTGAGCACGGCGGCTGCGGGCCCGCGGCGTGTCACAATCCGCAGATGCTCATCGATGACCGCTTCGACGACCTGGTCGCGAGCCTGGGCGGCTTCTACCGGACGTGGTATGTGCACGTGGGCATCGAGCTCGGGTTCTTCTCGAGGCTGCGCGAGGCGGGTCCGTCTGGCATGACGCAGGAGGAGCTGGGCCGCAGGACCGGGACGGAGCCGGAGCTGGTGGGCCGGTGGGCGTGGGGCGCCCACGCCCACGACCTG
>DATCGK010000548.1:0-3414 GCA_036508975.1 Candidatus Limnocylindrales bacterium | reverse complement strand
GTGTCGCTCGACGACCAGGCGCTGCTGTATCAGGAAGTGCCAATGGCGGGCATGCCCGGACGGGCCATATTCGCGCCTGACGATTCCCACCCCCCGGCAGCCGTGCCCGGCGCGTCGAACGGGGCGGTCGGCGGCGGCCGCATTGCCTGGGCGTCGGACACAGGTAATGGCTCCGTCTGGACGGCACCGGAGGCGTCGATCGGCGGCGCCGTGCGAGTGGCCGCGCCGGTCGATCCGGCCTTCATCTCGCAGCAGGCAAACCCGCTCCTCGTCGAAGGCGACGTCGTCGCCTGGATCGCCCAGGGAGTCCAGGGTGACACGAACACGACCCGGGTCGTCGTGTGGCGCTCCGGCTGGACATCGGCGCGCCTGCTGACCGCCTACAGCCAGCCAGAGGTCTTGGAGCTGGGCGGCGGTTGGCTCGCCTGGGATTCAACGATCGGCTGGATGGACGGGCCGGCCGCCGGGACGTATCGCGCCCCCGTCTCTACGCTTCCGTGAGCTGAGCCTCTGCCCGGCGTGGAGGTGGGACCTTGCTGCCGAGGTCGGCCGCGCGGCCGCCTTCGTCATCAACGCCCTTCTGGCGGCCCTGCCTGGGATCCGCAAAGGACCCGGTTGTGGGCCGCTCCGGGCCAGGCGCCCGTTGAGCATCAGGTCTGAGAAGAACGTCGTTTCACAAGACCTGTGGTCCCTGCCGTGGGTCCTCGCCTTGGTCGGCCTCGCGGTTCCGATGGTCGGCAGCGGGTTCATCGGCTGGCCCTTCGTTGCGGGCTGGCTCGTGCTGCTGCTGCTCATCTGGTGGGTTCGACCGCTTGGCGGCGCGGGCCGAGCCGCGCGTCTCGGGACTGGCGTGATGGTCATTGGCCTGCTTGCGCTGCCCGCGAAAAACACCACCCACCTAGAAGGAAGCCAACACACTCGGCCAACGTTCCGGATCGTCGGCCTCGAGGAGCTCGTCGACCGACTAGCCGCCGCCTGACGGCTTGTGTCACCCAGCGCGAACGGCATGCCTGCGAGACGTCAGCACCACGAGGCCTCCTGGCCCAGGCGGGCGAGATCGGGCTGCACGATCGCCGGCGAGAAGATCGCGTACTCGCGACCGGCATGGGCCTGCCGCGCCGAGTGCGTCAGACCGAACTCCGCCCGAGCGTGATCTGGATAGAGCTCGAGGACGCGCGGGTCACGGTCATAGGTCACGATCCATGGTGCATCGCTGCCCCGGAGGACGGAGGCGAGGCCGGAGTGGTCCTCCCACGACATCGCGTTGAGGTAGAGCCTGCCGCCGCGGACGAGGTACGGCGGATCCGCGTACACGAGCGTCTCGGATCCGAGGTGGCGTCGAACGACCTCGGCGCCGTCCGCCTGGAGGACCGTCACGCGGTTGGCGTACAGCCCCAGGCGGCGGACCCGTCGGGCGAGCTCCTCCCGGTTGAACCGCGCGTCGATCTTCCACTCGCCGGTCTGGTCGAGGCCGCCGATCGGGCGGCCGCGGAGGATCCCGGACCGGTTCGTTCGGTTCAGGTAGAAGGTCGCGAAGCCGAGGCTGACGTCGTCGCCGGCCGCCTTGGCGATCGCGATCTCGTGCTGGCGGTGCCACTCGTCGATCGAGGTCTCGGCGTGCTCGATCAGCTCGGCTAGCTCGTTCGGGCTGGCGAACACGGCGCGCCAGAACGCCGCGATCCCAGGCTCGATGTCGTTCAGGACGATCGCCTCCACGTACTCGTCGAGCAGGAGCCGGAGGGACGCGCCCGCGCCGCCGGCGAACGGCTCGCAGACGACGTCGATCGGGCGCCCGCGGATCGCGCCGGCCAGGAAAGGCGCCAGCTTCGCCTTGCCGCCCGGGTAGCGCAGCGGGCTCGCGCCCCAGCTCGTCATTTCGCCTTGTTGTTCAGTTCGACGACGAACGGGGTGTAGCCCGACGCGATCGCCCGGAGGTCGACGGGAGCCGGCCACACGTCGGGGTTGTGGACCATCGCTTGGATGCTGGCGATCGAGAGCAGGCTCGTACCGTCGTCGAGGCCCATCCGGACGCGCTGGAACCGGTCGTCCTTGCCGGTCGGGTCGATCTTGTGCAGGCACGTCTTGACCATCGCGCGGAGGCTGCCCTTCGGCCAGTTGTTCTTCTCCACGACGGACGTCACGACGAGCTCGAGGAGGACGCGGGTCAGGACGGCGGCGCTGTTCGGGTTCTTCTCGATGTCGAGCAGCTGGAGCTCGCGCAAGATGCTCTGCACCCGCGGGCCCACGTTCGCGACCGACACGCCCGCGAAGAGCGACTTCGGCGGCTTCACGGGCCGGCCGGAGCGCGTCGTGGTCGCGGGCGGCGGCGCCGGCACCGCGGGCGACGCCAGCGTCTTCCCGACCACCGAGTACGTCGCCTCGCCCGGGAGGTCGTCGGAGATCGACGCGAGGTATTCCCGCCGGATGGGCTTCGTCTTCATCTCCGTGACGCCGTGGGTCGTCGCGAGGTCGTGGAGCACCCGGGCGATCCCCCGCTCGATCAACTCCTCGGGGTGGTGCACGACGAGGCCGGCGTCGGTGATCTCGAAGCCGCCGCGATCCCGGTACGTCGGATCCTTCGCCAGGCGCCCGAGGGTCGTGATGCGCTCGCGCCGGACCGTGCGGAGGTCGTCCTGGAGGCCCGCGCTGCCGGGGAACGCCTTCTGGATCGCGTCCGCGAACCGCATCCCTTGGTCCGCGTCGGTCCCGGGCGTCCGCCGGAAGCGCTGGACGGCCTCGGCGTTCCAGCGGACCGTGCCGCGCCCGTCCATCTCGCCGGCATGGCGGAGGTCCTGCCAGTGCTTCGCCTCGGCCCGGTTGGGGGCGAGGACGATCGGGACCGACGTCGGCGGGTTCTTGCCCTTCGCGATCGCCCGGAAGCGATCCGCGTACGCCGCCCGGTCGGTCAGGTCGGGGTTGGCGAGCAGCTTCAGGGCCGCGACCCGCCGGTTGCCCTCGACCACGATGTAGCTCGACCGCAGCCCCTGGATGACGAGCACGCCCTCGATCGGGCTGAGCCCGTGCGTCGCGATATCGTCGGCGAGGTTCAGGAGCTTGTCGCCCTGCTCCTCGATGAGGGCCGCGATGATCTCCCGCTCGCCCGTGGTGGGCTCCAGGCGAGGGTTCAGCCCGTCGAGCCTCAGGTCGGCGATGCTGACGGTGCGCTCCTCCATCGGTCTCCCCGGCTCCAACCTTTCCCGCCGCCGGCCAGGCGGCCGCCTCAGCCCCGAGTCTATCGCACCGTGGGTGCGCCCTCGAGGGCTTCGGGGGCGCTACGACCGCGAGATGATCGAGCTCTCCACGGACGCAGGCTCTTGGTTGCGGCGCTGATCGGGTTCGCCCTCCTGGGCGCAGCCATCAACGCCATCGGGCCGTTCGGCGCACACCCGGCCCTCGCCTATCCGCAGTTCCTCA
>DATCGK010000547.1:0-2824 GCA_036508975.1 Candidatus Limnocylindrales bacterium | reverse complement strand
GACACGGCGATGGCGGCGACGGCCGCGGGATCCGCGCCGCTGCGCGCGAGGGCGGCGCGGACGGCGGTCACCGCCGATGTCCACCACGTCTGCGCGTCGATCTCGACCCGGTCCGGGCCGGGATGGGCGAGCCGGTACTCGCGCCCGTCGGCCGCCAGCTGGCGGCCACGCTCGTCGAAGATGCCGGCCTTGACCGAGGTGGTCCCGATGTCGAGGCCGACCAGGAGCGTCGTGGACGCCTCCACGGGGTTACTCGAGCCCGAACCTCGCGGCTGCGGCGGCCGGCTCGGCACCCTGCTTGACGACCTCCTGCAGCGCCGCGAGGAACTGCTCCGGGCTCTTCGCCCCGACCAGGTTCCGTCCGAAGACGACGCCGCGTGACCCGTCCCGGACGGCTGTCGCGGCCAGCTCGAGCGCGTCCACGTCCCGCGGCAGCTTCTTCGCGCCGAGGGCGAGGACGGGGACCGACGTGGATCGGATGATCTCGGCGAAGCGCTCGCCGGTGTGGAAGGTCTTCACCAGATCCACGCCCAGCTCCGCGACGATGCGGCAGCCGATGGAGATGACCTCGTGGCGCTCCTCGGGGGTGACGTCCTCGTGGCCGGCCGGGTAGACCTCTCCGACGATCGGCACGCCCGCGTGGCGAGCCTCGGCGACGCACCGCGCGACCATCTCGACGTTCTCGGCGTCGACCGCCTCGGAGCCGGTCTTGATGCTCATCCCGACGAGCACGATGTCCGCGCCCAGGGAGATTGCGTCTGCGGCCGAGATCATCGGCACGCTGCGGCTCTCCTGGTAGCCCCACTGGGTGGCGTACTGGGTGCCCCAGTTGAGCCGGACCATCATGGCCGGGGCACCGCGGCGGCTGAAGACCGAGGAGACGCTGCGCGCGGCGCCGGGGGCGATCAGGATGGCGTCCGCACCGGCGAGCCGGCCGACGATCGCCGACAGGTCCTCGAACCCTGGGCGCGGGCCGTTGTAGAGCCCATGGTCGATCGCGGCCACGACCGCATTCGAGCCCCCGTCGAACAGCCGGGCGAGCCGGACCTCTGTGCCTGTGGCCACCTGGACCGCCTCCGCGTCGGGCGCCCCTGCGGACCCGTTCGGGTCGCGCGGACGCGCATTGATGTTCTGGTTGGTGCGCATATCCTATGCGACTTGTGTCGAGTGTCAAGGCGTTCGGTGGCCATCCGAACACACCAGTCGGGCCATTCCGACACCAAGTGACACTTTTCTACGCAAATCGTATTGCGGATGTGGTGCGTTTGGTCGTAGGATCCTGCACAGTCGCTCACATGTCGGGCGACAGGCTGGTCGCGCCCGTCCGGGTCGGCCCGCGTCGCGCTCTGGAGGGTCCGCACCGATGCCGGAAACGGCGGGGGCGGTCGAACGCCAGGAAAGGAGACACCGCTTGAACCGAAGGCTGGTCGCCCTCGCTGCGACCCTCATGATCGCGGGAGCCGCGTGCGGAGGCTCCACATCAACGGCGTCACCGGCGGCGTCCCAGGCCGCCTCGCAGCCGGCCGCCTCGCAGCCGGCCGCCTCGACGGCTCCGTCCGAGGCTCCGTCCGCGGCCGCTGCGCCGGTCACCCTCACGCTGTGGCACAACTACGGCACCGAGGCCAACGCGAGTGTCACCGACGCCCTGGTCAAGGCCTACATGGCCAAGAACCCGAACGTCACCATCGAGGTCGTCAGCCAGCCGGCGGACAACTACTTCGCGCTGCTCAAGGCGGCCGCGGTGGCCAGCTCCGGACCCGACCTCATGACCATGTGGACCGGCCTGTTCGCCCTGCAGAACCAGACCTACCTCGAGCCGCTCAACCAGTACATCCCGGCCGACACCCTCAAGTCGTTCAACGGCATCGACTGGTGCTCGAAGGGCCTCTCGCTCGACCAGGGCGCCATCTGCGTGCCGCTCGACATGCAGCACTACAACGGCTTCTACAACAAGGACCTGTTCGCCAAGGCCGGGATCACCTCGTTCCCGACCAACTGGACCGAGTTCCTGGCGGCCTGCGAGAAGCTCAAGGCGGCGGGCATCCTGCCGTTGGCCTACGGCCCCGGAGGCCAGGCGCTCAACGCCGGCTTCTACCCGTATTACGACCTCAGCTACATGATGATGTACCTGCCGGTCGCCGACTGGAAGAAGCTCTACAGCGGCGAGATCCCGTGGACCGACCCGGCGATCGTCGCGCAGCTCACCAAGTGGGCGACGCTCAAGTCGAATGGCTATACCAACCCCGACGTCCTGAACGGCGACTCGGTCGCCATGTTCGAGGCCGGCCAGGCCGCCATGACGCTCGAGGGCTCGTGGGACTACAAGGAGTTCCACGACAAGCTGGGCGCCAGCGTGGGCGTCTTCGTCCCGCCGTTCACCGACACCCAGGCCAAGGGCGTCGTCGAGTTCCCCGGTAACGGCTTCGGCGTCACCAGCTACTCGCAGCACAAGGCCGAGGCCGCGGCGTTCCTCGCCTGGATGGCCACCCCCGAGGCCCAGCAGATCATCGCCGCGGGCGGGCTCATCCCGGTCGTCCCCGGCACGGCGGCCACCGAGCCGCTGGCCAACGCGATGCTCGACTTCGCCGCCAACCAGGGCTACACCCGCTACCCGATGATCGACAACGTGATCCAGCCCGAGGTCACCGACGTGGCCACCAAGGTGCTCAACGCGGTGTTCGCCGGGACGATGTCGCCCGCGGACGCCACGAAGGCGATGTCGGACGCCCTGAACGCGCTGCCCGCCGACCGGCGCGGCAGCACGTACACGGCTCCCACCGCCGGCGGCTGATGCAACTGCGACCGGCGGCGGCTCGTCCGCCGC
>DATCGK010000546.1:0-6783 GCA_036508975.1 Candidatus Limnocylindrales bacterium | reverse complement strand
GCAGCGGTCTTGAAAACCGCCGGGGCGCAAGCTCTCGTGAGTTCGAATCTCACCCGCTCCGCCAGTCGAGCCGTCCCGACTCGACGAGGCTCCATCACGACCCGAGGTGATGATGGAGCAGGCGCGCCGACGGTCGCCGGTGGTCATTCCGGCGCTGGCCGTGTCGCTCGTCATCCTCGTGCTGCTCGCCGGATCCCTGGTGCTGGGCCGTTGAGCCGGGTGCGCGTTCGCCGGGGACCGCTGCCTCCGGGTGCTGTTCATCGGCAATAGCCACACCTCGGTCAACGATCTGCCGAAGACCTTCGCCGCCCTGGTGCGCTCCGGGGGCGGTGCCGTCGAGACCGCGATGATCGCCCCCGGCGGTGCCTTCCTCGCGGACCGCGCCGCCTCGCCGGAGGTCGCAGCCACCATTGCCGGCACACCGTGGACCGCGGTCGTGCTCCAGGAGCAGAGCCAGGTCCCGGCGGTGCCGGCCGCCCGCGACACGCAGATGGCCCCGGCGGCGGCCTCGCTCGTGGCGGCGATTCGGGCCGACGTCGCGCAGCAGTACCTGCTGGAGACGTGGGGCCACCGGGACGGATGGCCCGAACAGGGCATGGACCGGGCGGCGATACAGGCCGCGATCAACGCGTCGTACCGGGACGTGGCGGCTCGCAGCGCCGTCATCGTCGTGCCGGCAGGGGAGGCCTGGACCCGGGCGGCGCGGGAGGCACCCGGGATCGCTCTCTGGCAGCAGGATGGCTCGCACCCGACGGTCGCCGGGACGTACCTGGCCGCGTGCGTCCTCTACGCCTCGCTTACCGGCCACAGCCCGGAAGGGCTGGCGGAGACCGGCGGGCTTTCGGCAGCGGAGGCCGCTGTCCTGCAGCGGATCGTGGCCGGTCGGCAGGGGTCGGCGGGTGGGCTTCGCTCCCGGTGTCCACCGGCGGGTCGTTCCAGTCAAGCGGCATGACCGCGTTGGCGTTGGCGCCTGAATCGAACCCGGTGATGCACCAGGCCGACCGGGCCGCGGCGTGGCTGCCGGTCGTCCGGCGACGATTGGGAGACCCCGAGCTGCGAAGGATGGTCCCGAGGACTCCGTCAGTCGCGCTGCCCGGTGAGCGGCCCCAGCAAACGGACGGCGTCCGCCACGAGTGACGGGTGCGCGTCGATCCGCACGTCCACCGGGTGCGGCGTCGCCCCGACGGTGATCTCCAGCCCGCCTCCGGTCCCCGCCAGGCCGGTCACGAGTGCTCGCGGCACGATGAGCAGGTCCACACCGTAATGCGCGGCCTGGGTGTCCGGCGTGGGATCCGTGGCGACCACCAGCTCGGCAGCCGTCAGGACGGCCACGCCGTTGTGGAGCTGCGGCATCGGGTCGTCGAGATCGCCAGCGGCCACCAGCATGGGCTCGCTGCCTCGGACCCGGACGTCGGACGAGTGCAGCACCGCCATCCACTTGTGGGGCATCGACCCGGGGTCGCGCCCGGACGCTTCCGGCACCGGGGTCGCGACCGGCTCGAAGGACCGGCGGAGCGGGAGCAGCAGCCCTCGCAGCTCCGGCTGCCCGACGGTGTTGTAGCGGACGACGATAGACGCCTCGGGCCCGACGATCTCGAGGCGGCCGTA
Source organism: Candidatus Limnocylindrales bacterium (assembly GCA_036508975.1). Taxonomy (GTDB): domain Bacteria; phylum Chloroflexota; class Limnocylindria; order Limnocylindrales; family CSP1-4; genus CAIXZV01. Next base: position 5,175 of record DATCGK010000546.1, on the reverse strand, counting down.
GAGCAGGATGCTGCGGTCGAGCACGGCGACGACGTCGGCGAACGGGATCACCGCCCGGACGCGGGGGCCGGCGGGATCGTCGATCCAGACGGCGATCCGGTCCCGGCCGATCGCCACGACCTCGGTGGGCGCGAGCACCCAGTCGGCGCGCTCGATCCCGACGCTCCGGGCGGCGCGCGGGATCACGAAGACATGCTCCATCGGCATCTCGCCGACCACCGGGCCGAGGGCGGCGACGGCACCGGGCGGGATCTCGGCGAGGCTGGCGGGCCGGTGGGGGAGTCGTTCGAAGCGCTTGGTGAAGAGCTCCTCAAGATCGGCCTGGGTCGCCGGCAGCTCCCAGAGCTCCGCCGGGTCGAGGGTCTCGCGGTCGCTGGGCCGGATGACCCGGGTCCCCGGCTCGCCGGGCCCAGAACCCGAACTGGTGGGAATGGACAGCGTCGTCATGCTTGCGACCTCCCGGCCCATGCTGCAGGACCACGCCCACCGTACGCCTCCTGGTCGACAACCGCTGCGGCCGTTGAGCCCGTTCGGCGGAGCCGTCCGAGCGCCACGAAGTTGCCCGCGCAATCGCCCTCGCGTTGGAGGACCCCGGGCGGGAAACTCGCGACGTTTGACGCCCCATGCCGGACACCCCCATACTCCCGCCCACAACTGAACACGGGCATCGATCGGGACGAGTACCCGGCGTGCGCCATCACAGAGACCCGGCGGCTGGTGCGAGCCGGGATGGCGGCGACGGTGAATGGACCCGGGAGCCCCCGGACCGAACGCGGGGCGGCGAAGACGGACGCGCAGGCGGACGAGGACGCAGCGGACGACCAGTAGGCTCCGGCGCACAGCGCCAGCGATACAGGGCAGCGCCGATCGATCGGCCGGGCGACGAGGGGGCCCCGGACGATCCGCCGGTCATGAGTGCGGCACAGCGCCGAACGTGGGTGGCACCGCGGAAGGTCGACGACCTTTCGTCCCGGAAGAGACGAACTGGTCGTTTTCTGATTCTCGGGCGCCGACGGCCTCCGAGCCGCCGACCGACGAAGGGACGAACCGCATGACCGATCCGCTGAGCCTGAACGAAGTCAAGCGCCTCGCCGGTAGCGCCGACACGATCCTCCTGCGGGCCACGCGGACCGCGGATCTCGAGACTCCCATCGGCGCCTTCCTGCGCCTGGACGATGGCATCACGCCCGCCTACCTGCTCGAGTCCGTGGAGGGTGGCGAGCGCCTGGGCCGATACAGCTTCCTGGGCGTCGGCCCCCGCCGCCTCCTGGAGGTCCGTGACGGCCTCGCCCGCACGACCACCCGCCCGGTCGGTGTCGTGGACTACGCCCCGGACCTCCCCGTCACCCAGACCGCCACGCCGGACCCGCTGGCGGCCCTCCGCGCGTTCGTGCCGAAGCGGAAGGTCCTGCCCACGGACGGCATGCCCCGCTTCACCGGCGGTGCCGTCGGCGCCCTCTCCTACGACGCGATCTCCGCGTTCGAGCCCTCCGTCCCGCGTCCGGATCGTGACCCCGTCGGTGTGCCGCTGGCCGCGTTCATCGAGACGGACCTCGTCATCGTGTTCGACCACCTCACCCACCAGCTCTCGGCCATCGCCTCGTTGCACACCGAGACCGCGGACCTCGAGGGCCGTTACCGGATTGCCGAGCGGGCGATCTTCGAGGCGCTCGAGAGGACGGCGCGTCCGTCGGCCGCCGAGATGAGCGCGACCTTCACCCGCCCCGGCGACGGCGGAACCGGAAGCGATCTCGGCCGGGTCGAGACCAGCCTCGGCCGCGACCAGTACATCCGGGCCGTGGAGACGGCGAAGGACGCGATCGCCGCCGGCGAGGCGATCCAGGTCGTCCTGGCGCGCCGCCAGTCGTTCGACCTCCCGGTCCTCGAGGACGGGCGGCCGCTCGACGGCATCGGCCTCTACCGCGCACTCCGCCGCGTCAACCCGTCGCCGTACCTGTTCTTCACCCGGACGCCGTCGTTCGAAGTGGTGGGCGCCAGCCCGGAGCTCCTGCTCCAGGTGGTCGGCGACCGCATGACCACGCACCCCATCGCCGGCACCCGGCCCCGGGGCGGGACCCCCGCGGACGACGATCGGCTGGCCGACGAGCTGCGCCGTGACCCCAAGGAGCGCGCCGAGCACGTGATGCTCGTGGACCTCGGGCGCAACGATCTCGGGCGCGTCGCCCGGCCCGGGACCGTGACCACCAGCCAGTACATGGAGGTGGAGCGCTACAGCCACGTCCTGCACCTGGTCAGCCACGTGGAGGCGCGACTCCGCCCGGAGCTGGACGCGCTGGACGCGCTGCGCTCCGTGTTCCCCGCGGGCACCCTCACCGGCGCCCCCAAGATCCGGGCCATGCAGCTGATCGCGGCCGCCGAGGGCGAGCGCCGTGGCCTGTATGGTGGCGCCGTGGGCTACCTCGGCTACGACGGCAACCTCGACACCTGCATCACGATCCGCAGCGCCGTGCTCAAGGGGGGCCAGGCGCACGTCCACACGGGCGCCGGGATCGTGGCCCGGAGCGTCCCGGAGTCCGAGTTCGAGGAGACCGAGCACAAGGCCGCGGCCATGCGCCGGGCGATCGAGCTGGCAACGGCGCCGTCGGCCCCGCGTCCCGCGCCGGCCGGCCAGGGATCCCGGGCCGGTGATGGCGCCCGGTCCGGCGAGCAAACCCCGGCCGGCGAGCAAGCCCCGGCCGGCGAGCAAGCCCCGGCCGGCGAGGGGGAACCCTCGTGATCCTGATGATCGACAACTACGACAGCTTCACGTTCAACCTGGTCCAGGCGCTGCAGGCCGCCGGCGCGGATGTCCGCGTGATCCGCAACGACGAGATCACCCGCGAGGGCGTCGAGGCGATGGCGGCGGACCCCGGCCAGGACCTCCGCGGCATCGTCGTCTCGCCGGGTCCCGGCAACCCGGGGACCGCCGGCGTGTCCGTGGCCACCATCCTGGTCGCCGCCGAGCGCAGGATCCCACTCCTGGGCGTCTGCCTCGGCATGCAGTCGATGGCCGCCGCCTGGGGCGCCGCCATCGTCCGTGCCCCCACGCTCGTTCATGGCGAGGCCTCCAGTGTCTCGCACGACGGCCGGGGCCTCCTCGCCGGCATGCCGGAGGGCTTCCCGGCCGCCCGCTACCACTCCCTGTGCGTCGATCCAGCCACCCTGCCCGAGGACCTCTACGTGACCGCCACCAGCCCGGACGACGGTGTCGTCATGGGTCTCCGCCACCGCACCCTGCCCATCGAGGGGGTCCAGTTCCACCCTGAGTCCGTGCTCACGCCCGATGGTCCGCACCTGCTCGCGAACTTCCTCCGGCTCGCCGGGGAGGGGGAGGCGTCGCGCCTGGACGACGCGACCGGGTCGTTCGCGACGCGCGGGATGGCCGAATGGGTCGATGCGGCGCCGACCGGCGGTGCAGCCGCGGCAGCGATGACCGGGACGGCCCGATGAGCGCCCAGGTGCGTGCCGCGCTGACGGCCATCGTGGAGGGCCGGACGCTCTCGATGGACGAGGCCCGCCTGGCGATGGGGGCCGTCATGGACGGCGAGGCGACCCCATCCCAGCTTGCGGCCATGCTCATGGGCCTCCGCATGCGCGGCGAGACGGTGGAGGAGCTGGCGGGCTTCGCCTCCGCGATGCGCGAGCGCGTCGTGCGGGTGGAGGCGCCCGAGGGGACGATCGACATCGTGGGGACCGGCGGCGACGGCTCCGGGACGTTCAACATCTCGACGAGCGCCGCCCTGGTCGTGGCGGCCTGCGGCGTGCCGGTGGCCAAGCACGGCAACCGGGCGATCACGTCGAAGTCGGGGTCCGCAGACGTCCTCGATGCCCTGGGCATCCGCATCGACCACGATGCCGAATCGGCGGGGCGGGCGATCCGGGAGCTCGGCTTCGCCTTCCTGTTCGCGCCAGCCTTCCACCCTGCCATGCGCCACGCCGGCCCGACGCGCCGGGAGATCGGCGTGCGGACCGCGTTCAACCTGCTCGGGCCGCTCACCAACCCGGCGGGCGCGACGCGCGGGCTGATCGGGGTGGGGGACGAGGCCGCCGCGCCGCGGATCGCGGAGGTGCTCCGGCTCCTGGGGACGGAGCGTTCCCTGGTGGTCCACGGCGCCGGCGTGGACGAGCTGCCGCTGGATGGGTCGGGCGTGATCTACGACGTCCGCCCCGAGGGCATCGAGCGGCGCACGGTCGATGCGGAGGCGATGGGCCTGAAACGGGCGAAGACGTCCGCGCTGGGTGGGTCGGACCCGGTCTCGAACGCAGCCCTGGTGCAGGGGGTGCTGCACGGTGAGCCGAGCGTGCGGCGGGACGTCGTGCTGCTCAACGCGGGCGCAGCGCTCGTGGCCGCGGGCGTGGTCGAGACGATCGAGGACGGGATCGACCGGGCAGCGCTCACCGTGGACGCGGGTCTCGCGGCGCAGCTGCTCAAGGCCCTGCGGGCCGAGCGGAAGGCCGCGGACAGGGCGAAGGGCCAGAAGGGGCCGGCATGACCGTCGTCGGGGAGATCGCCGCCCGCCGCCTGGCCGACGTCGTCCCGGAGCTGGACGCGCTCGGGCGTGGCGGGCTGGCGGCTGCGGTTGCGGCGGCCCCGGCCCCGCGGGACATCGTGGACGCGCTCGCCGCGCCCGGCCTCCACCTCGTCGCGGAGGTCAAGCGCAGCTCTCCGTCCGCGGGCGCCATCGCCACGGGCGACGATGCCGTCGCGCGGGCCCGCGCCTACGCGGCCGGGGGCGCCGCCGCCATCTCCGTCCTCTGTGAGCCCCACTGGTTCGGTGGCTCCGTGGACGACTTGCGCGCGGTGCGGGCGTCCGTGTCGGTTCCCGTGCTGGCCAAGGAGTTCGTCGTCGACCCGCGCCAGCTTGACCTCCTCCGGGCTGCCGGGGCCGACCTCGTGCTCCTGCTGGCCGTCCTGCATCCCGCGAAGCGCCTGGCGAGGCTGGTCGCGCAGGCCCGGGACCTGGGCCTCGAGCCGCTGGTCGAGGCGCACGACGTCCGGGAGATCGAGGCGGCCCTCGCCACCGGCGCCCGCCTGATCGGGATCAACAACCGGGACCTGCGGACGCTGGACGTGGACCCGGAGCGGTGCGTCCGCCTGCGGGACCTCGTGCCCGGTGACCGGCTGGTCATCTCGGAGAGCGGCGTGCGGGACACCGCCACCGTCGCCCGCTGGCG
>DATCGK010000545.1:0-12891 GCA_036508975.1 Candidatus Limnocylindrales bacterium | reverse complement strand
AGACCCGGTCGCCGGACGAGCCGCTGGTGCTCGGCGGCGACTACAACGTGACGCCCGCCGACGAGGACGTCTGGAGCCCGGCCAGGGCGCACGGCGGCACGCACGTGTCGGAGCCCGAGCGCGCGGCGCTGGCCCGGCTCCGCGCCTGGGGCTTGGTGGATGCCTACCGGTCCGTGCAGCCGGCGCGTGGCCGCTTCTCGTGGTGGGACTACCGCGCCGGGATGTTCCACCGCAACGAGGGGATGCGGATCGACCTGCTCTACTCGACCGCGCCGGTCGCGTCCCGGGTCGTCTGGTCGGAGATCGACCGCGAGGCCCGCAAGGGGCCGCCCACGCCGTCCGACCACGCCCCGGTCGTGATGGACCTGGACGAGCCCGGCAAGACCTTCGACCCGGGCTGGACCGGCGCGCTGGAGCGGATCGCAGCCCGGACGAAGCCTCGCCCATAGCGCCGGCCTACCCCGCCGAGGCCTGCGGCAGCGGCGCCGTCCCCCACTCCAGCTGCCTGGCGGCGGCGCTGATGATGGTCCCGGCCTCGCCGCGCAGCATCGCGCCCGCGTCCGCCAGCGACCCGATGGCCGCGAACCCGCTGTCCGCCCGGACGAACCGGCAGGCCGCCTCCACCTTCGGGCCCATCGATCCGGCGGCAAAGACGCGTGACGTCATCTCGTCCGGGGATGCCCGGTGGATGGGCCAGGCCGAGGGCGTCCCCCAGTCGGCGTAGACCGCATCCACGTCCGTGAGCATCAGGAACGCATCCGCGCGGAGCGAGGTGGCGAGCAGGGCGCCGGCAAAGTCCTTGTCGATGACGGCCTCGATCCCCGCGTAGCCGCCCCCCGGCGTTGCCACCACGGGGATCCCGCCGCCGCCGGCGCAGACGACGATCACGCGCTCCCGGACGAGCAGCTCGATGACCGGCAGCTCCACGATCCGGAGTGGCTGCGGCGACGCCACCACGCGCCGCCACTTGTTCCCGTCCGGTGCGATCCGCCAGGACTCCTCGACGGCGTGGCGCTCGGCCTCCTCGCGGTCGTACACGGGCCCGATCGGCTTCGTGGGATGGTCGAACGCCGGATCCGCTGGATCCACCTCGATCCGCGTGAGGATGGTCGCCATGGGCCGGCCGGGCGCCAGCAGGTTCCCCAGCTCCTGCTCCAGCAGATAGCCGATCATCCCCTCCGTCTCGGCGTCGAGGATGTCCAGCGGGTACTCCTCGTCCGGCCTGTAGGCTGCGTTCTGGAGCGAGAGGAGCCCCACCTGCGGCCCGTTGCCGTGGGTGAGGACGAGGTCATGCTCCAGCGCGATCGGCAGCAGGGCGCGCGCGGCAACGGCCACGTTCGCCCGCTGGTTTTCGGCCGTCATCGGCTGGCCCCGCCGCAGGAGCGCGTTGCCGCCGAGGGCCGCCACGACGCGCATCAGCGCGCCCCGTCCCGGCTGAGCGTGGCGACCAGCACCGCCTTGATCGTGTGCATCCGGTTCTCGGCCTGGTCGAACACGATCGATGCCGCCGACTCGAAGACCTCGTCCGTGACCTCCATCGCCGTCAGGCCATGGCGCTCGAACATCTTCCGGCCCATGTCGGTCTCGAGATCGTGGAACGCCGGCAGGCAGTGCATGAACTTCGCGTCGGGATTGCCGGTCAGCCTCATCATCGCGGCGTCCACCTGGTACCTCCGCAGCAGCGCGATCCGCTCGTCCCAGGTGGCCTCGGGCTCGCCCATCGAGACCCAGACGTCGGTGTAGACGACGTCCGCACCGCGGACGCCCTCCGCGATGTCCTCGGTGACGGTGATCCGGGCACCGCTTGCCGCCGCCAGGTCCTGGGCGATCGCCAGGAAGTCCGGCCGCGGCCAGACGGCACCGGGAGCCACGATCCGCAGGTCCATCCCCATCGTCGCGGCCCCGATCAGCAGCTCGTTGCCCATGTTGCTGCGGGCATCTCCGACGTACGCCATGGCGACCTCCGGGAGCGGCTTCGCGACGTGCTCCCGGATCGTGAGGAGGTCCGCCAGCACCTGCGTCGGGTGGTCCTCGTCGGTAAGGCCGTTGTACACGGGCACGCCCGAGAAGCGGGCCAGGGCCTCCACGTCCGCCTGGCGGAAGCCGCGGAACTCGATGGCGTCGAACACCCGGCCGAGCACGCGCGCCGTGTCCTTGACGGACTCCTTCTTGCCGATGTGGCTGCCCGTGGGGCCGAGGTAGGTGACGTGGGCGCCCTGGTCGTAGGCGGCCACCTCGAACCCGATCCGGGTCCGCGTCGAGTCCTTCTCGAAGATCAGGGCGATGGACCGGCCGGCGAGGCGCTGGACCTCGCGGTGCTCGCGCTTCTCCACCTTCAGCTGCGCCGAGAGGCGCAGCAGGTGCTCGATCTCCGCGGCCGAGAAGTCGCGCAGGGTCAGGAACGAGCGACCAAGGAGGTCGGCCTCGACGTCGAAGGGCATCGTCGTGCTCCCGGGGCTGGTGGCGCAGCAGACGGTGACGGCCCGGACGCGCCGTGCCGGCGTCCGGGTCGAGGTGAGCCGAGCGTGCGCCCGGACCTCCCGGGTGTCATGGTCCCTCCGGCCCGTTGCGGAGGGGCGGGACGGCGCGTCGGCCGGTGGTCAGACGGGCTCCGGCTCGGGCTCGCTGATGCTCGCCCTGACGCGACGCAGGGCCAGGGCGCCGATGGCCAGGGTCACCGCCACGGCAGCCGCGAACGCCACCGCGATGCCGGCCGGGACCAGCAGCGCGTGCAGGACGACGTAGAAGGCGACCGTCCCGAACAGCCCGACGAGCAGCCCGCGCAGGACGCCCAGCGCGGCCAGGCGACCGGCATGGAGATGCTCGAATACCGCCAGGACCGAGACGTAGACCGGGAAGGTGGCGACGAGCCCGCTGGTCACCGCGCCCAGGTACGGGGCGATCGCGGTGAGCCCGACGACGAGCGCGGTGCCGACGACGACCCTCGCCGGCAGGTCCCAGGCGGGGTGCTCCCGCGTCACCCGGGCGCCGGCCGAGTCGGGCAGGAGGCGAAGCACGCCGGCGATGGATGCGACCACCAGCGCCGCCAGGAGGATGAACGGCGCGCCGGTGATCGGCTGGACCGCGACCGCCACCAGGACGAAGGCGGCCGAGGCCGCCGCCAGGGCCTGCACTGGACCGTGACGGCTGGCGATCAGGTGCCCGACGCAGTACCCGCAGATGGCGCCCAGCCCCAGGAGGGTGCCGGTGGTGGCCTCCGCGGCGAACGCGGGCCCGTGGTCCAGGGCCAGGAAGAACAGGATCGGTCCCGACGTGAGCGGCAGTGACACGATCCAGCCGCCGATGGCCGGCCCCCAGCGCCGGGCCGCGAGCGTCGCCCCGCCGACGAGCAGCGGCGTGAGCGTCAGCTTGAGCAGCAGGAGGGGCACCCGGCCATGCTACCCGGCGCGCCGGGCCGGATCCGGGTTCCGGGCGGGGCGGCCACGGTTCGGCGCCGCGTGCCTCGCCGGACCCGCGACCGCTCAGCCCAGCGGCACCGTCTGGTGCCAGGCCGGCACCTCCACGGGGAGCCCCAGTGCCTCGACGTGCGGGGCCAGCGCCGCCTGCGCGGGCGGGTCCCCGTGGACGAGGTACACGCGGGACGGGACTCCCGGGTCGCCGGGGCGCCGGCCACGGATGAACCCGCCCAGCCAGGCGAGCAGCTCCGGCTCGTCGGCGTGCGCGGAGAAGCCGTCCAGCGACTGGATCGTCGCGCGGACCGGCATCTCGCGGCCGTTGATGCGCGCCTTCTCCGCGCCGCGCATCAGGTGTCCGCCCAACGTGCCCTCGCCCTGGTAGCCCACGAACAGCACCGTCGCCGACGGGTCGTCCAGCAGGTGCTCCGCGTGGCCCACCGATCGTCCGCCGGTCAGCATCCCGTTGGACGCGACGATCACGTACGGCTTCGACGCTCGCCCGATGCGCTCTGACTCCTGGACGCTCTGGATGATGTGCTGGCCGGGGAAGTCCAGCGGCGCCTCGTGCGCGGCGAGCAGCGCGGCGGTCTCCTCGTCGTACGCCTCCGGGTGGGCGCGGTAGATGTCCGAGGCGTGGCTGGCCATCGGCGAGTCCAGGTAGAGCGGCAGCTGCGGGATGCGCCCGCTGTCCACCAGCCGATGCAGCTCCCAGACGATCTCCTGCGTCCGCCCGATGGCGAAGGACGGGATCAGGAGCACACCCTTCCGCCGGACCGTCTCGCGCACGGTGGCGGCCAGCGTCTCGACCGCCTTGTCCGCCGCCTCGTGCTCACGCCCGCCGTAGGTGGACTCGCAGACGACGATGTCCGCCTCCGCCACGGACACGGGGTCCCGGAGGATCGGCGTCCCCGGCCGCCCGAGGTCGCCGGAGAACACGATCAGGGTGTCGCGCCCGGCACCGGGCGCCGTCAACCGCATCCGCACGATCGAGGATCCGAGGATGTGTCCCGCGTCGAGGAGCGTGACGTGGACGCCGGCCGCCACCTCCTGTTCCGCGCCGTACGGCACGATGCGGAACAGCGGCAGCGCCGCCTCGGCGTCGTCCTCCGTGTAGAGGGGGGCGTCGAGGTCCAGGTCCACCTCCGGTCCTGCGGCCCGCAGCAGGTCTTCGGGATCGGAGCCGCCCGGGTTCTCCGCGCCCGCCGCGGCGAGGGCCACCACCTCGTCGAACAGGCGCTCGTCGCGCGCGTCGTCCGCGGCGGCGCGTCCCGGATCCCGCCGCTCCCGCCGCGCGTCCCGCTTCGCGAACTCCTCCTGCAGCTTGGCCGAATCGAGCAGCACCAGCCGCGCGAGCTCGGCCGTCGCCGCCGTGCAGACGATCGACCCCCGGAACCCCTCCCGGACCAGCAGCGGCAGGAGGCCGCAATGGTCGAGGTGGGCGTGGGTGAGGACGACCGCGTCCAGGGTTGTCGGGTCCACACCGAGCGGCACGCGGTTGCGCATGCCCTCCGCTGGTCCGCCCTGGAACATCCCGCAGTCGACGAGGACGCGGGCACGGCCGGTATCGACGAGATGGCGCGACCCGGTGACCGTGCGCGCGCCGCCGAGAAAGGTGAGCTCCATGCGCGGATCGTGACACACCCGGCGGTTGCGGATCGGCCGTCGGCGGCAGGTTGCGGACCGGCCGTCCGCGGTGAGCCCGGTACAGACGCCCGCGGTCTGACCGCCGGCCGTCCGCGGCGAAGCCCGGGCGCCCGGTACCATCGCCGCCGTGACCCCCGCCATCGATCGCTGGAGCCCCAGCGCCGTCCTGCCGCGCCTGCCCGGGCTCATCGTCGGGCTTGTCGTCTTCGGCGTCGGCATCGCGCTCATGGCCCGCGCCGGACTGGGCCTGGGTCCGTGGGAGGCATTCCACCAGGGGATCAGCAGGCTCACCGGCCTGGAGCTGGGAACCGTGAGCATCCTCGTCGGGATCCCCATCCTGGCCGCCTGGTGGCCGCTGGGCGAGCGGCCCGGCGTTGGGACGGTGCTGAACATCGTGTTCATCGGCACGGCCACCAACGTGGCCCTGTCCGTGGTGCCTCCTGCGACCGCGCTGCCGGCCCAGCTGGCGATGATGCTGGGCGGCGTGGTGACGATCGCGATCGGCTCCGGGCTCTACCTCGCCTCCGACCTGGGGCCCGGTCCGCGCGACGGCCTGATGACCGGGCTCCACGTGCGGTTCGGATTGCCCATCCACCGGGCTCGCACGCTGATCGAGCTGACCGTGCTCATCGCCGGCTTCCTGCTCGGTGGCACGATCGGGCTCGGCACCGTCGTCTTTGCGCTGGCGATCGGCCCGCTCGTGCAGGTGTCGCTGCGGGTCTTCGACCGCGAGGGTCGGGTGTCGCGGCGGCGACGCGCGGCCATCGAGGCGCGGGGCATGACCGGGGAGTAGGCGGGCGACAGCCGGGGGATGGCCGGGCAACGACCGGGGAGTGGCCGGGAACCGGGTCAGCGCACCCAGTCGGGCGGCCGGCGCCGGGCTCGCAGGATCAGGCCGTACGACATGAGCGCGATGAGCAGCGCCACGCCCAGGGCCACCACCGGGACGATGTCCACCGGGTCCCGGGAGCCCGCGGGCACGCCGGCCGCGACGTCCGGCGCGGGCGCCACGCCCAAGGGCCGGAACTGCGCCAGGTCCTGGGTCCACGCGGTCGTCGCCGTGCAGGCATTGTCGAGGTAGTACCCGCGCCCGAACGTCAGGAAGAACAGGTACCTGCCCGGGCTGTAGACCCGGTCGATGGAGGTTTCCACCCCGGGTTCGGGACCGCCGTGCACGGCGATCTCGTCCGGAACGGACCCGCGGGTCTGCCAGCGCTCCTCGATCCGGACGGTCGCCCAGCGCCCGCCGTTCTCGGTGCTCGTCACGGTGCCCACCAGGACCACTTCGGCCAGGCTCATGGCATCGGGGATCGGCACCGGCGACGCGCATGAGGCCCGGACCGGCGAGGCGGCCGGACCCGGAGCGAGGCCGAGCGCCACGGCCACCAGCAGCGCCCCGGCCGCCAACGCCAGCCGGCGAACACCGGTGCGGTGACACGCCGCGCTGCGACGACGGGGCACGGTCACCACGATGGGTACGAGGGCAGGCTCCTGGTGCCGGATCACGGGTTGGCCGTCGTCCTTCGTACGGGCAGGGGTTGGGCACGCCAAGGCTCTCTCGGCATGCCGCGCCATGGTAGGGCCTCGCCAGAGCGTGGCCGGGGGATCGAAGGTCCTGATGGACGCTCGGCGATGGGCACCGTCAGGGCGCCGGGGACCCGCTTGCCGGGGCCTCGATGGACGCGGTCGCCACGGGTCCCAGGGACGGCGCGGGCGTCGGCGCGGGCGTGCAGCCGATGATCGCAACGGCCAGGACCACCACGGCGGCGAGCGCGACGAACAGGCGACGGACGGGGCGGTGCGCGGGGGGCGTGATGCTCACGACGGCGCCATGCCCGTGCCGCTGCTCCCCGGCTTGGCCGCGGGCTCGCCGGCGGCGCACCGCGGACAACCGTCGGCGCCGGGCTCCCAGGTCGGGAGCTCCAGCCGCCACAGCGCCCGCAGCGGGTAGACGCGGCCAGTCGCGGGCGAGGTGACCACAGCGATGCCGCCGGAGCGATCCACGATCACGGCGCACTCAATGATCTCGCCGCCCATCGCCTCCACGGCCGGGATCATCGCCGCCAGGGAGCCGCCCGTCGTGAGGATGTCGTCCACGAGGAGGACGCGCTCGCCCGGCCTGATCGCGAAGCCGCGGCGGAACTCCCTGCGGGGGGAGCCGCCGTCCGGGGAGGCCACTTCTTCCGCGAAGATCGCCCGGGTGCCCAGCTGGCGGCCGGTCTCGAATGCGAGCAGCACGCCCCCGGTCGTGGGGCCGGCGACGAGGTCCACGTCCGGAGTCCCGTCCGCTCGGCGATGGGCGGCCGCCCAGAAGCCGCACAGCTCGCTGGTGGCGGCGGGATCCTGCAGCACCTGGAACTTCTCCAGGTAGGCGTCCGAGTGCCGGCCGCTCTTGAGCGTGAAGTGGCCCTCGCGCAGCGCGCCGGACGCCCGGAACAGGGCCTCCGTGCGGGCGGCGATGGCGCGCTGGGCCATGTCGTCGAGGGTGCGTCGCAGGGTGGTCATCGGGGGGATTCTAGCCGGGCCGCGTTCCGTCAGCCGCCCGTTCCTGGCCGGCGCCCGCCCCCTGCCGGTCGCGGAGTCGGAATCGGCCTCCCGGGTCGCCGGGTCCGAGTCCGGGCCTCCCCGGTCGCCGGGTCCTGCCATTCACCAATCTGACTGGTGCAAACCCCTTCGAAGGGTCGAATCCCTGTCATTCACCAGGGTGGCTGGTGCAAGGCAGGTTCGTGGTGGCGTCGGTGGCGACTCAGGTCGTCGAAACGGGCAGCGTGAGCGTGGGTGTGCGCCCCTGTCGGCGCGAACACATGTCGACGGGTGGCAGAACCTTGCCCACCACCAGCCACGCTGGTATACGTCCGAACCCCGCGCCCGCCACGCCGGTCACCCCCGGGGAAACCGACCGAGAGCCAGGTCAGGCCGTCAGCGCGTCGAGCAGCGCGTCCCAGGCCGTGAGGTACGCATCCACGTCCTCGTCCGCCGCCGGCACCGGACAGACCGGCCCCGCGCCCAGGATCGCCTCCCACACGCCCCGGTTGGCCAGCCAGACCCGGATGAGGCGGGTCAGGAGCTCGTCCGCGCAGGCCCGGCCCTCGGCGCCGTTCCGGATCGGGGTCGGCTGGAAGGTGTAGCCGGAGCGCGGCCCCAGGTGGTGGATGTGCCACGGCAGCCCATGTGCCTCGACCGACGCGCGCATGCCATGCGCCAGCCTCGCGCCCAGGCGCTGCGTGTGGGCGTACGCCTCGGGCGTGAGGATCTCGGTCATCACGGCGCGGGCCGCCGCCATCGCCAGCGCGTTGCCGAAGATCGTGCCGCCCGTGGCGACGAGGTTGGCGCGCTCGCCGTCCGGGCCTTTGCGCTGCTCCAGGACCGCCGCGATCTCATCGGTCATGCCCCAGGCGCCGAACGGCAGGCCGCCGGCGATGGACTTGCCGATCGTGACGACGTCCGGCCGCAGCCCCCACTGCGCGGTCAACCCGCCCGGGCCCACGACCTGGGTGTGCGTCTCGTCGATCGCGAGCAGCGTGCCGGTCTCGCGCGTGATGCGCCTGAGCTCATCGTGGAAGCCGGGTTCAGGCAGCAGGAGGCCGATGTTGTTGGTGATCGCGGGCTCGGTGAGGACGATCGCGACGTCGCGCTTCTCGAGCGCGCGGGCCAGGGCCGCCGGGTCGTTGTACTGGACCAGGACCGTGCCGCTCGCGGTGTCCGCGGGGACGCCCCGCTCCTCCGCCACCACGCGGCCATCGTCGTCCAGTTCGACCAGCGCCTCGTCGAGGTGGCCGTGGTACTTGCCGTCGAACATGAGCACGCGATCCCGACCGGTCACCACGCGGGCGACGCGGATCGCCTCCGTGTTGGCGTGGGTCGCCGAGCTCGTGTACTGCCACTTCGGGAGGCCGAAGCGGTCCCGGAGCAGCTCCGAGACCACGATCGCGTCCTCGTTCGGCAGCAGGAACTGGTTGCCGCGGGCCATGCGGTCGGCGACGGCGCGGACGAGGGGCTCCGGAGCGTAGCCGCAGAACATCGACATGTCGGCGATGTTGAAGTCGTGGTACGTGTGTCCGTCCACGTCCGTGAAGCGGGCACCCTTCCCCCCGGCGACCCACATCGGCAGGTGGTGGTAGCTGCCCACGAGCCAGGCCATCGGGACGCCGTTGGGCATGACCTCGCGTCCCCGGGCCATGAGGGCGGCGGACGTCGGGTGCGCGGCCGCGAAACGGGCATCCTCGGCGTTCTTGAGGCTCCGGACGCGCTCGCGGTCCACGCCCGATTGCGATGCCGCGATGGTCATCGCCGGAGTCTACCCGCGGGCGCGGGCCCACCGCGGCCGGACGATGCGGAGAGCGCCCGGCGCCACTGGGCGAGGCAATTCACCCCAGGATCAGCCGCACGAGGATCACGATCCAGAGCACGGACGCCGCGCCCTGCACCACCCAGAACCAGCGGTGCCGCGTCTTGTGCCACATCCCGAAGAACACGAGCCAGGCCCCGCCCACCCCGCCGGCGAGGCAGAGCAGCCAGAGCGTGCGCTCCCGGACCCGCCGTGCGCCCGGGCGCTTCGAAGCCAGCTTGTCCCGCGCGTACATGGCGGCCGTGACCACGTTGATGATCGCCAGCCAGGCCGGCAGCGGGGTCGGCATCAGCGTGCGTGCTCCGCGCCCCGCGTCGAGGGCACGCCCGCCCGGGGCGGCAGCGCCGTCCCCACGAGATCCGCCACGGACGTCACGCCCCGGGCGCGACAGGCATCGGCGAGCTCGTCGGCCAGGCGCACGGGGAGCATCGGGTCCGCCAGCGCAGCCACGCCCACGCCCACCGCGGAGGCACCGCAGGCCAGGAGATCCAGGGCATCGTCCACGGAGCAGACACCCCCGATCCCGATGATCGGGACGTCCACGACCTGGGCGATCTCGTAGACGACCCGAAGGGCGATGGGCTTGAGCGCCGGGCCGCAGATCCCGCCGTACCCGCTGCCGAGGGCCGCGCCCCGCCGGTCCGCAGCGGGAAGGAACCCGGGCAGCGTGTTGATCGCGCTGATCGCGTCCGCCCCCGCGGCCTCCACGGAACGCGCCACCGAGCGGATGTCGGCCGCGGCAGCCGAGAGCTTGGCGATGACCGGCAGGTCCGTCGCCCGCCGGACCGCGCTCACCGCCGAGGCCGCGGCGTCCGCGTCCATCGCAAACACGACGCCGCCGCGGCCGCCCCCGCCGCACGACAGGTTCAGCTCGATCCCCGCGACCCCGGGCGCGCCCTCGAGCCGCCGCGCGATCTCGGCCAGGTCGCCGGCCGACTCGCCGCACAGGTTGATGATCACCGGCACCGGCCACTTCGCCCAGGTCGTGGCATAGCGGTCCAGCACCGCGTCGATGCCCGGGTTCTGCATCCCGACCCCCACGAGAAGGCCCGCAGGTACCTCCGCAAGGCGGTGCCCCGGGTGCCCGGGCCGCGGCTTGAGCGTCGTCCCACGCGTCACGATCCCGCCCAGGCGCTCGAGATCCACGAGGTCCGCCACCTCCACGCCGTACCCGAACGGTCCCGCCGCGGCGATCACCGGGTTGCGCAGGACGAGTCCACGACCCAGGGCCACCTCCAGGTCCACCGGGCGCCCGCCGAGCGCGTCCAGCGCGCGCTGGGAAACAGCCTCGATCGCGGCGTCGCGCCGCGAACCGGGGCTGCCCGCAACCGTTACAGCCGAGCCCGTGGGGCCCACCTCCGCGGGGCCTCGCAGCTTCGGCGTGACAGGCCTGGTCGCGGGCCTGGTCGCGGGCCTGGTCGAGGGCTTCACCATCCGGACCGTCGGCGTGCGCATCGTGCGGCCGCCCGGGACCGCCTTCCGGCGCGCCTTCACGCGGAGCCCCCTGGACACAGGGCGAGGGGCGCCGTCACGACACGCGCTCCCAGTCCAGCTCGTCCGCGGCGAACACCGGACCCTCGCGACAGACCCGCACGGGCCCGTCCCGGCCCGACACGACGCACCCGAGGCACGTCCCCGCTGCGCACCCGATCGCCTGGTCCAGCGCCACCTGCAGGTGCGACTTGCGGCGTGCCTCCGCGGAACCGGGCTGCACGGGCCGTCCACCGCCCCGCTTGCGGCCGAGGGTGGCGACCCCAAGCCGGTCCCGGCGTCCGGTCGCCAGCCGCGCGAGCTCCACCAGCAGCGTGGTCGGTCCCGCGGCGAACGCCTGGTCCGCCCAGGCCTCGTACTCCAGGACCAGGTCCACCACGGGCCCCGAGTGGCCCAGGCTGCCGTCGGCCGTGGCGACCACGTACTCCACCTCGTCCGGGAGCAGGCTGGACGGGTAGACCTCGCCCGACGAGGCTGCGCCGTACAGCAGGACGATCGAACGAACGTCCCGGATGGCCTCGTCGATGAGAAACCGGAGGCTCGCGATGGACGCCCCCTCCGCCACGAGCAGGAGGTGGCGCGATCGCGGGTCCACCTCGAACGGGCGCCCGAGCGGACCGGCCATGTCGACGCGGTCGCCGGGCCGCAGGCCGCGGACCCAGGCACCGGCCGCGCCGGTGCCTGGGACCTGGATCGTGAGCGTCCCGCTCGAGGCATCGGCCGTCGAGATGGGGTACGGGCGGCGCAACGGCAGCCCGCCGGCCTCCACCGTGCGGACGTGGACCACCTGTCCGGCGCGCGCGCCGGACACGATCGGCGGCACGTGCCACGAAGCCAGCCACTGGCCGGGCAGGATCTCGCGGCGCTCGATCAGCTCCGCGCCGACGGGGCGCACGGGTGCGACGGCTTCGCCGGCGGGTGCGCGGGACGGCTAGCGGCGGTCCTTGTCCTCGTCCGGGACGACATCCTCGACGTCCTCGACGTCCTCGACGTCTTCCTCGCCCTCGTCGTCTTCGGCCTCGTCGTCCTCGAGCTCGGGGGCGATCGCCGGGAATGCCTCGGCCAGCGCGTCGGCCAGGTCCCCGAAGACGTCGGTGGGATCGTAGAACTCGACGATCTCGTCCGGGGCCTTGAGCTGGCGCCACTCGCCGTCGCCGTCCTCCGGCAGGACCTCGGCACGGAACCGGCCGTTGCCGCCAAGGACCAGCCGCTCGTCCTCCTCATCAACGATGATCAGGTCGCCCAGCCGCTCCACCACCCGCGCGGCGGCCTCCTCGAACAGGTCGATGAGGTTGGCTTCGCTCTGCTGGCTCCGGTCCTGGAAGTCGAGCGCCAGGTTGTAGAGCGCCAGGGCGGCCGACTCGTCGTCGTCCGCCTCCAGCACGGGCGCACGGCCCGCGGCCCACTGCTCGGCGGCACCAGCGTAGCCGGCGTCGGCGTCGGCGTCGGAACCGACGGTCTCCTCGACGGAGATGCCCGCGGCACCGAGGAGCTCTCCCGTGGCGGTTGGCTCGGGCGCGCCCCCGGCCGCCTCGCGCGCGGCCTCCACGAAGGCCGCGTAGATCTCGGCCGGGTTGAAGAGCTCGATCAGCTCCGATGCCGTCTCCACGATCTCGGTGTCCGAGACCCACTGGCCGGTGTCGGCATCCTCGTAGCGGCTGCGCACGCGGAAGGTGCAGTCCGGCGCAACCGAGAGGTAGTCCGGGTCATCGTCGATCAGCGTCAGCCCGCCGAGCTGGCCGATGCGATCCCGGTTGCGGTCCAGGAACTTCGCCAGCTGCTCCGTCGCCTGCACGACGAAGTCCGTCCGCTCCAGGCCAGCGTCGTTGGCGAGCTCGCCGAGCATGTCGTTACGGCTCACGTCCATTCGATCGCCTCCTTCACCCGTGGTACTCGAGGTCCGGGCCAAGTCGCTCCCGGAGGAACATCGAGTGATGCCGTTCAAAGATCCATTCGCCCGCCCGGTGGCCCAGTGCCCGGGTCGCCTCGTCC
>DATCGK010000544.1:0-6917 GCA_036508975.1 Candidatus Limnocylindrales bacterium | reverse complement strand
GGGGAGGTTGGCGAGGTCCGGGCGGAGCATCTCGGCGTCCCAGCGCACGGCCTCGTAGCCGCGACCCTGCAGCGCGGGGATCGACTCCTCGTCAGCGCCATACGCATAGGCGGCATACCAGCACCGCCGGTCCCGGGGGTGCGTCCTGGCGATCACTTCCAGGCGCGCCTCGCCCCAGGCGAGCAGGGCGTCCGCGGTGTCCAGGCCCCAGGCGGCAGGCTCCACGACGGTCGTGATCTCGTAGATCCGGTCGCCTTCGGCCAGGTCGTGCCATTCAACCAGCGCGTAGCCGGCGGTGACGCCGTCCCGCTCCGCGACCAGGCAGTCCGTCTCCGGTTCGCAGTTCACGAGATGGGCGAACTGGTGCTCCATCGCCGCGATGTTGATCCCCCGCATCAACCCGAGCCGCGCTCGGAGCCGTGCCTCAGCGTCTGTCATGCCGGCCAGGTCCTGCGGCCCGTGGTACGGGCGGCAGCTGATGCCCGTCATCGGTCTCTCCCGTACTTCTCGATCATGATCCGGCTCGCCGCCTGGCTGATGGCCTTCCAGCGCCTGCGCTCGGCCTCGCGGAGCAGGCGGTCTCCGGAGCGGGCGACATGGGCCGCTTCCTTCACCAGCTTGCGGTGGCTCGCGAGACGATCATCGCTCAGCTGCCCGTCGGCGAGGGCGGCTTGGATCGCGCAACCGGGCTCCCGCTCGTGGCGGCAGTCGGCGAACCGGCACCCGGCCGCAATCGCGGTGATATCGGCGAAGGTGGGGTCCAGCCCTTCGGTCGCCCCCACGACGCCCAGGGAGCGGATCCCCGGGGTGTCAATCAGGAGCGGGCCGCCGGGCAGCCGGAACAGCTCCCGGTGCGTGGTCGTGTGGCGGCCGCGTGAGTCGTCCTCGCGGACCGCGCGGGTGCGCAGCTGTTGGTACCCGAGGAGGGTGTTCACCAGCGTGGACTTGCCGACGCCCGACGAGCCCAGCACGACGGCCGTGCGCCCGGGCGCCAGGTGGCGTGCCGCGAGACCGGCCACGCCGTCCCCGGTCAGGGCTGAGATCGCGACGACCTCCGTGCCCGGGGCCACGCTGCCTGCGGCCGTCCGCAAGCCCTCGAGATCGACGGCGATGTCGGTCTTGTTCAGCACGACGACGGGCGTCGCGCCGCCCGACCAGGCCACCGCGAGATACCGCTCAAGGCGCCGGAGGTTGAAGTCGCCGTCGAGGCCTGCCATCACGAGCGCGACATCCACGTTGGCGGCCAGGACCTGATCGTCGACGGCATGGCCGCCTTCCGCGCCCGCTGGAACACGGTCCGGCGCGGCAGGATGGAACGGATCACGGCAGGGCCGCAGTCGTTCGGTCCGCCGACATCGGCCCCAACGTCGGCGACCACCCAGTCGCCAACGGCGGGCAGGTCGACGGGCATGATCGCGGCGTGCCGAAGTCGGCCGGCGATCACGGCATCGCGGTCACCGGCGGGGGTGGCCACGGTCCATCCGTCACGGTACGCCGCCACGACCCGGGCGGGCTGTCGCCAGTTCGCCGCGAAGGGCGCGAAGGTGGCGGCCCACCCCGGATCCCAGCCGAGGTCAGCGAGGGTGTCGCCCCAGCGGGTCATCAGCCGATCCTCGGTCGCCAGCCGATCCTCGGTCGCCAGCCGATCCTCGGTCATCAGCCGACCCTCGGTCATCAGCCGACCCTCTTGAGCTTGCCGGTCCGCTTTGCGTGCCGTGCCTCGCGCTCGATCCCGTGGGTCGCGCCGCGCTCCGGGCGGAGCGAGACGTCGTCGATCGCGAGGACCGGGAGCTTGCGCCGGTCGACGGTGAAGCGCTTGGTGACGTGCTCGACAAGGACGGCCTGGCTCGACGCCGGAAGCGCGGTGTTCAGTTCGGGCGCGAGGGTGGTGGTCACGGGACCCTCCTTGCGGTGGTGTGGTGGCTCAGGTTGCGAGCCGGACCGGGGGATCCCATGCATGGGACGAGCCGCGGACCCGGTTTCGGGGGGCCTGCGGCTCGGGGTTGGTGCGGGCGTCTGGATGCCTGCACAAACAGAAGAGCCGGGACCCGGTGGCCCACGGCTCGGTGCTTGCTCCTGGGGCTCTGGCCCCGCGTCCTACCTGCTGGTGGGCACACCTTTCCCGCTGACGCTGCCGAGGGCAGCCGCCATGCGCGGGTACGAGGTTGTGTTCTTCACCATGGGGCTCACCGCCTCCGGCACCAGGACGTGCCGAGCGACCTGCTCAGCCGCCGCGGCTACTACGCTCGGACCGGACGCGTCGTCAACCCCGGCAGGTCCGGTTGTGTCGTCGGGTCCGGCTGTGTCCCCGGCGCTCCCGGATGGGGTGTTGTGTCCCTCCGCGATGGGGAGCCTGACATCCGCCCACGTGCCGGGCACTCGCCAGCGCCTCCCAATCCGGTCCTGACGAATGCCCGCGTCGTGAGCGCTATCGACCCCTGGGGGGCACCCGGCGGGCCGAATCGGCTACCGACGCCCCGCAGCGAGCCTCGCGCCGGTGGCGAGTGCCCGCGAGACGGGCATGTGGCATGCGCCGGCGGCCGTGATGGAACCACGCCATGCTCGCGAGCGTCGTCGCGGTGCGCCCATCCATGAGGACCAATCCACAATGCACCTGCCTGTTCGCCTGACCGCGACCGCGTTTGCCGTGCTCGTCGCCGCCGGTGGCGCAACCGGCGCCGCGTCCCCCTCCGCGCCCCCTTCCTCGGCGCCCGCCGCAACGCCCTCCTCGTCGACAGGGCCCACGTCGCAACCCTCGGCGGACCCGGCCACCCAGACCTACTGGCTCCGCGCCATGACCACCCAGGCCCTGCCGCCGCTCAACGTCTTCGGGACGCAGCCATACAGCGTGATCACCGGCGACGGGCAATGGGTCACGCAGCTCGCGCTGCCCACCGTCTACCCGGGCCCGCTCCTGCCGAACCTCCAGGCCCGCCCGATCACCGAGGCCGGGCGCACGGAGATTATCAAGGCGGCCAGTGACCTCGGCCTGCTGGGAGGCACGACGGACTTCAACAGCGGCCCCGTCCTTGCGGGCGGCGTCAGCGGCCGGATCGAGATGACCGTCGACGGGCAGCGGGTAACGCTGACCGGCAACCCGAATGCCCTCATGGAGTGCGTCACCACGCCGTGCGAGCCGCCCCCCGGCTCGGCCGCCGCGTTCGCCGAGTTCTGGCGCCGCCTGGGCGACCTCGGCTCGTTAATCCCGAACGAGCTGGGGCCCGCGTCGGCCTACGTGGCCCCGGCCTACGCGATCCTCGTCGGGCCGCCCCCCACGCAGGATCCCAACTTCACCCAGCCGCCCATGGACTGGCCGCTGCAGCAGCCGCTCGCCCTGTTCGGCGGCCCGGTCGCGGACGGCTCCTACCGCTGCGGCACCGTCTCGGGCGCGGACGCGGACACCCTGCGGCCCTGGCTCGAGGCGGCGAACCAGCTGACCCAGTGGGTCCAGGATCCGACGACCAGCGCCACCTTCGGCCTGACGGTCCGCCCGATGGTGCCCGGCGAGGACGTCTGCCGGGAGACCTTCGGGCCCGCGTGAACCGGCGGCCGGTCGCCGGGCCTAGCGTTTCTTGTCGCGCGGGGTGACCCGGTACGACCCCGGGGTGCGCCAAACGTTCCCGAAGACCGCAAGCACGACGGCGATGAGCAGGATGACGGCGACCGCCAGCAGGACCATGGACCGGGGGGAGGAGGGCGCCGCGCTGGCAAGGAACAGGGCGCCCACCAGCAGGACGAGGCCGATGATGCCGGCCAGGGCGATGGCTCGAGACACGGCGGCCTCCATTCGATCCAGCGGTCCAGGTGGCCTGGGTGCGGTCTCCGCACGGTGCGGTCTCCACACGACGCGTGCGGTTCCCCAGACGCCGCGAATGAGACGCTGCCCCACCCGCAACCGTTGCACCAGAGGCGACCGGCCCCTGCCACGAGCACCACCACCGTCAGCACGGCGCCACCCGGCTGCGGGCCGCCGCCACATCCCGGCCGGGAGCGCCTATGCTTGACTGGAGTGCCAGTGCGCCTCGATGCGATCCGCCTCGGAGGTACCCGGAATGCTGCGTCGCCTGATCGTCGCCAGCTTCGCTGCTGTAATCATCGCCGGCTGCGGATCCGGCAGCCCGTCCGCCTCACCGTCGGATTCGGCGTCGACGTCGGCATCGACACCGGCAGCGGCCACCGCCGCACCCACGGTCGCACCCACGGTGGAACCCTCGGTCGAGGTCACGCCGATCCAGCCCACGACGATGTCGGCCGCCTGCAACGCGGTCGGTCTCCGCAAGCTGCCGTCGTCGAAGGGGGCTCTCATCGTCCGCATCGGGGCGGGAACCGTGGTCCGGGTGGCCGAGGTTGTGCCGGGTGATGCCTACAAGGGCGGGACCTGCGGCAGCGACGGCGACACGTGGCTGAAGATCGATCAGGTCGGCGGCAAGAGCGTGAAGACGCTCTACGGTGTGGCGTTCGCGTACACGGCGGCGGGCTTCTTCAAGTAGAGCCGCAGGTAGGGCAGCGCGCGGTCGGTCCGGCGGCCGGCGGGTAGCCTGACCACAGCCGGCGCTCAGATCGCCGCGATCCCCGCGATCTCCACCTTGTAGCCGGGCGCGGCCAGGCGTGCCTCGACGGTCGCCCGGGCCGGCAGGTTGGCGGGGTCCACCCACGCGTCCCACGCCTCGTTCATCTCGGCGAACGTGGAGATGTCGGCGAGCCAGATCGACACCGTGAGCAGCTTCGACTTGCTGGTCCCGGCCGCGGCCAGGTGGGCGTCGATCTGCTCCAGGGCCTGGCGGGTCTGCTCGCGCACGCTCGCGGCCGGGTCCTCGCTGACGTGGCCGGCCAGGTAAACGAGCCCGCCGTGGACCACCGCCTCGGACAGGCGTTTGCCGGGATCGAGACGCTGGATGGACACGGGCCACCTCCTGGGAATTGGGGCTGGGGACTTCGGGCTGGATCGATCGGACGCAGCGTACCCGGAACGGTGGTCCGCGGACACCGGATGGCCCGGTGGCCGTGTCGCGCCCGCGGTAGGCTCGCCCGAGTGATGGAACGGCCCGAACCCACCGCCTCGCCCGAACCCCCCGCCTCGATCACCGCGCTCGTCCGCGACGGCGTCATGGACGCCGAGCTGGCTGCGCTCGCTTGGCTCACGATCGAAGCCGGCATCCCGGTGGTCGTTGCGGGTGAGCCGTCCGGGGCGAGGCGGGCCGTCCGCGACGCCCTCCTTGACCTTCTGCCGTTCGCCGCCCGGACCGTGACGCTTGCCGGCGAGGCCGAGACGTTCGCGTGGATGGCCGAGGCCGTGGAGCTCGGCTGGCGGCACGACGGGCCGTGGGCACCCGCGGAGGGGTCGGATCGGGTCCGCGCGGGGACGGGCGACGCGCCGGTGGTCCTGGTGGCAGACCTCGATGATGGGCCGCACGGCGGGACCTGGGGCGAGCACGCCCGACTCCTGATCCGGGCGCTGGCGCTGGGCTACTCGGCGGCGGCCACCGCTCGGGGCACGCGCCTGGAGGACGTTCTCGGGCGGTTGGCCGCGGCACCCGTCGGCGCGATCGACGACGAGCTCACGCGGCTCGGCGTCGTGCTCATCGTGGGGCCGGACCAGCGCGGCTCGCTCCGCGTCCTCGCGGCGCACTACCTGCGGCCGGTGGCGCGAGACGTGCACGGGCACATCCAGCGGCTGCCGCCCGCCGTGCTCGCGACGTGGAACGGCGCGGTCGGGGAGTTCGACCATTTCGCGTGGGGCGTGGTGGCGGAGCTGGGCGGCCGGACCGGACGCCGGGGATCGGAGTTCGAGCGCGAGCAGGCGGTCCGGGCAGACCGGCTGGCGACCCGCGCAGGCCGGCTGGCGACCCGCGCAACCGAGCCGACCCCTGCTAGCATCCCGCCCGAGCCGTCCGCGGGGTGACGGCGACCACATGGTGACCAAGCCCTTCTAGCGCAGGCGCCTGCCGATGGCCGACTGGTGGCGGGATGCCGTCATCTACCAAGTGTACCCGCGGTCCTTCGCCGACGCGAGCGGTGACGGCATCGGCGACATCGCCGGCATCCGCAGCCGGCTCCCGTACCTGGCCGCCCTGAGCGTGGACGCGATCTGGATCAGCCCGTGGTACGTGTCGCCCCAGGAGGACGGCGGCTACGACGTCGCCGACTTCCGGCGCATCGACCCACTGTTCGGCGACGTCGCGGGTGCCGAGGCGCTGATCGGGGAGGCGCACTCGCTCGGCCTGCGGGTCATCGCGGACATCGTGCCCAACCACGTGTCCCGGGAGCACCCCTGGTTCCGGGCGGCGCTTCGCACCCTGCCGGGCTCGGCGGAGTGGTCGCTGTTCCACGCGGTCCGGGGGAGGGGACCGGCCGGTGAGGCGCCCCCCAGCGACTGGCGCTCGGCCTTCGGCGGGCCGGCGTGGGACCCGATCCTGGACCCGTCCGGCCGCCCGACGGGCTCCTGGTACCTGCACCTGTTCGACTCGAGCCAGCCCGACCTCAACTGGGAGCACCCGGCGGTTCGGGCCGAGCTCGAGGACATCCTGCGGTTCTGGTTCGACCGCGGCCTGGACGGGTTCCGGATCGATGTCGCGAACAGCCTGGTCAAGGCGCCGGGCTACTCGGACGATGGCCGCGGGTCCATGGGCGCGGCCGGGGCGCCCATGACCGGGGGCGGCAGGCCGCAGTGGGACCGCCCCGAGGTCCACGACGTGTGGCGGGCCTGGCGCCGGATCGCGGACGGGTATGTGCCGCCGCGGGTCTTCGTGGGCGAGGTCTGGGCGGAGCGCCCGGCGGCCGTGGCCGCGTACCTCCGTCCCGACGAGCTGCACACGGCCTTCAACTTCGACTACATGATGACCCCCTGGTCGGCCGCCCGGCTGCGCGAGGTCATCGACGCGTCGCTCTCCACTGCGGGTCTGGTTGGGGCGCCGACG
>DATCGK010000543.1:0-3139 GCA_036508975.1 Candidatus Limnocylindrales bacterium | reverse complement strand
AACTCGCTCGACGCCGTCTCGGACCGGGACTTCGTGGTGGAGGTCATGGCGGCGGCCGCCCTGGCGATGGTCCACCTCTCCCGCCTGGCGGAGGAGATCACCTGGTGGTCGAACCCGCGCTTCGGGTTCGTGCGCGTCGCGGACGCGTTCTCCACGGGCTCCTCGATGATGCCCAACAAGAAGAACCCGGATCCGGCGGAGCTCGTCCGAGGGCGGACCGCCGGCGTCATCGGCGCCGTGGCCGGAATGCTCGCGTTGATCAAGGGCCTGCCGCTCGCGTACCAGCGGGACCTCCAGGAGGACAAGCCCGCGTTCTTCGCAACGGTCTCCACGCTGGACGCCTCGCTGGGCGTGATGGCCGGCCTGATCGAGACCCTCGTCATCGACCGTGCCCGGATGCGCGCCGCCGCCGACGAGGGCTACACCACGGCGACGGCCCTCGCCGACGCTCTCGTCGGGCGCGGTGTCCCGTTCCGGGCCGCCCACCACATCGTCGGCGGGCTGGTCGGGGGTGCCGAGGCCGAGGGGATCCCGACGCTCGCGGCCCTGCCGGACGAGGCGTTCCGCGCGGCCCTGGACGGCAGCGACGATTCCGTGGCACGGAAGCTCGCCAGGGAGAAAGGGATCGCCGCTGCCCTGCGCGCGGCGGCCACCATCGAAGGCTCGCTCGCATCCGCGGACGTGATCGGCGGGACGGCCCCGGCCAGGGTTGCCTCGGCGCTCGCCGCAGCAAAGGCGCGTCTCGGGGGCTGACCTCACCGACTGCCAGGAGGCTCCAATGCTCACCCTCGACACGATCCGCACGGCCCCGAAGGCGCTGCTCCACGACCATCTCGATGGCGGGCTGCGGCCCGCCACCATCGTGGATCTCGCGCGGGAGTCCGGCTACCGCGATCTGCCGACGGAGGACGCGGAGGAGCTGGGAGCCTGGTTCCGCCGCGGCGCGGACCGCAAGTCCCTCGAGCTGTACCTCGAGACGTTCGTGCACACCGTGGGCGTCATGCAGGAGCGCGACGCGATCGAGCGCGTGGCGGCCGAGTGCGTCGAGGACCTCGCGGCCGATGGCGTCGTCTACGCGGAGGTGCGGTATGCGCCCGAGCTTTCCGTCCGGAAGGGCCTGACCCTCGACGAGGTGGTCGAGGCGAACCTCGAGGGGTTCAGGATCGGCATGGAACGGGCCGCAGCCGCGGGCCGGCCGATCGTCGTCCGGGCTCTCGTCACGGCCATGCGCCAGGCAGCGCGGTCGATGGAGATCGCGGAGCTCGCGATCCGGTGGCGGGACGCCGGCGTCGTGGGCTTCGACATCGCCGGGCCGGAGGCCGGGTACCGGCCCACCCGGCACCTGGACGCCTTCGAGCACGTCCGGCGCGAGAACTTCCACATCACGATCCATGCCGGCGAGTCGTTCGGCCTGCCGTCAATCTGGGAGGCTATCCAGCTGTGCGGCGCGGAGCGACTGGGCCACGGCGTGCGGATCGTGGACGACATCACGGTCCGGGACGACGGCTCCGTCACGCTGGGTCGGCTGGCGGCCTTCGTCCGCGACCGGCGCGTGCCGCTGGAACTGTGCCCATCGTCCAACATCCACAGCGGAGCGGTCGCGTCCATCGAGACCCACCCGATCGACCTCCTCCGCAGGCTCCGGTTCCGGGTCACGGTCAACACCGACAACCGGCTGATGAGCGGCGTCTCGCTGAGCTCCGAGTTTGCGGCGCTCGACGCCGCCTTCGGCCTCGGCCTGGGCGAGATGGAGTGGCTGGCGATCAACGCGCTCAAGTCCGCGTTCGTGCCGTTCGACGAACGGCTCCGCCTGATCAACGAGGTGGTCAAGCCCGGCTACGCGCACCTTCGCGCGGCTGCCGCATCCGTGGTGGCGTCGCCCGCGTGACGGACCTGCCGGTCCGAACCGCCGATGTCGTGGTGGTCGGGGCGGGCGTCCAGGGCGCAAGCCTGGCCTTCCACCTCGCGCGCCGGGGGGTCGCCGTGGCGGTGGTCGAGCGCTCATCGGTCGGCGCGGGCGCCACCGGGCGCTCGTCCGGGTTCGTGCGCATGCATTACGACCTCGCACTCGAGGCGGAGCTCGCCTGGGCGTCCTTCCCGTACTTCCTCGACTGGGCGGAGCGGGTGGGGGAGGGCGATCCGGGGTTCGTACGGACCGGCTTCCTGCAGCTCGTCCCGCCGCCCTTCTCGGACGCGCTGCGCGCCAACGTGGCCGCCCAGCAGCGCCTGGGGATCCGGACGCAGCTCGTGGGCCCGGACGAGGCCGCGCGGATCGTGCCCGGCATGGTCGTCGACGATGTCGAGGTGGCGGCCCACGAGCCGGACTCCGGGTATGCCGACCCCACCGGGACCGCCGCCGGCTTCCTCGCCGCCACCCGTCGTGCCGGAGCTACCTTCGCCGCGGGCGTCCGCGTCACCGGTGTCCGGCTCGACGGCGACCGGGTGGTGGGGATTGACACGGACCGGGGACGCATCGACGCACCCGTGGTCGTGGACGCCGCGGGGGCGTGGGCCGCGGAGCTGGCGCAGACCGCCGGGGTTGAGATCCCCGTCCAGCCGTGGCGCCACGACACCGTCTACCTCGGCCTGCCGCCCGGGCGCGCCTCCGACATCCCGATCGTGATCGACCACGCGGGCGAGGTCTACTTCCGGCCCGAGGGGCGGGACCTCCTCCTCGTCGGCCTCGAGACCGGCAACGTCGTCGGCGGCTCGCCGGACCGCCCCATCGTGGGCTACGACCCCCGCATCGTGGAGCCGACGATCGAGCGGGTCTGCCGGCGGATCCCATGGATGGCCGATGGTGACTTCCGGTCCGCGCACGGCGGCCAGGACGGCATGACGCCGGACCAGCGCGCGATCCTGGGACCTGCCGGCCCCGAGGGCTTCTGGCTCCAGTGCGGGTTCTCCGGCACGGGCTTCAAGACGGCGCCGGCGATTGGCGCGAGCCTGGCCGAGTGGATCCTGGACGGGCGGCCGGCGACGGTGGACATCACGCCGTTCGGGCTGGAGCGGTTCGCCGCGGGCCGCCCGATCGAGGGCGAGCACCCGTACGAGTCGCTCTGGCGCTGACCCGGGCAAGCGGGCGGCTGCGGCCCATGATGCGTGCTTCGGGTGCGCCCGGCGCCGCGTGACTCGCGAC
>DATCGK010000542.1:0-2315 GCA_036508975.1 Candidatus Limnocylindrales bacterium | reverse complement strand
CACGACACAGGCAGCATGCTCGAGATGCTATCGCACACCGCACGGAGACGATCAGAAGCCGTCCTCCGCGACCGGCAGAGCTCGCGTACACGGGACGAGCTCAGGACAGATTCAACGACGGGGCAGCACCTGTTGGGCCCTGTCGGCCAACCCGCCAGCGCGCGGACAGATCGGACATGCACCTTCCATTCGTCGTTGATCGTCCTCGACATCACCGATCCGAGGCCGGATCCCCGTGTCGCGGCCGTTGCCGGGCGACGGCAGTCGCCCACACGATCCGTTCGTAGTGCCGGGGCGCGAAGGGCCCCAGTCGAAACCGCACCGCGTTCGAGCGCTCGCTCCCTGTCCAGGATCCGTCCGTGCGAAACCGTGTTCGTGCGTCGTGCTGTACGGTCCGCGGATGACGTCCCTTCGGTCGCACGCGGGCGGCGGCAAGATCGGACTCCGATCCGGGTGCGGGCCACTGGATCGGCTGTTCGTCGCTCTGTTCGGGGCGGCGCTCGCGCTGGCTGGCTGTGGGCACGTGTCCCCGTCCGGTCCACCCGCGGCCCTTGTGCCGGCCGCCGCTTCGCCGTCTGCCTCCGCGGCGTCCGTCGCCGCCGGACCCCTCGCCATAACACCGACCGCTATGCCGACCACCACACCGCTTGCCGCGGTCCTGTTCCGAGTGGCTCGCTCCGACATCCGTCTCCCATCGGCTCGCAGTCGCGCGGTCGCGCTCGCGGTCGGCTCCGCCATATTGCTGTGCGGCGGTCTCACGAGCACCGGCACCACTACCGGGGCGATCCTACGGATCGATCTGCAATCGGGCCGCGTATTCAGCGGGGGAGCCTTGGCCGCACCTGTGCACGACGCGGGGGGAGCCGTCCTCGGCGGTTCCGGGTTCGTCTTCGGTGGAGGTAGCGTCGTGCCCGGCTCGCTCGTCCAGCGGGTCGGCCCGACGGGCGCAGCGATCGCCGTTGGCCAACTGCCGGTTGTTCGGGCCGATCTCGTGGCGGTCTCGGTGGACGGGGAACTCCTCATCGTCGGCGGTGGAACGCCGGCCCGTCCGGATGCTCGGGTGCTGGCAACCACCGACGGCGGCCGCTTCCGTGCGGTGGCGATGCTCGCCGTCGGCGTCCGGTATCCCGCGGTCGCGGTCGTCGGGGGTCTCGTCTACGTGATCGGCGGGAGCACGCCGTCCGGCGACTCGTCCGTGATCCAGGAGATCGACCCGCACACGGGCCTCGTCCGGATCGTCGGACATCTCACGGATGGTTTGTCACATGCTTCGGCGCTCGTCGTCGGAGGAGCACTCCTGATCGCCGGTGGGCGGAAGGGGGGCAGCGCTCAGGACGCGCTCTGGGAGCTCGACGTCGCGAGGGGAACCGTCACGCGGATCGGCCGGCTCCCATATGCGGTCTCGGACATGGCCGCCGTCGTGGTCGGCGGCATCGGGTATCTCATCGGTGGTGAGGGGCTCGCGCCGGTGGCTTCGATCATCACGGTCTCGATGCGATGACGCAGATCGCGGCGGGAGGCTCGTCGCTGGACGCGTGATCGCCGGCGTCGAGATCGTCACGGTCGGCGTTGAGGTGATGCTCGACTCTCGGCGGGCGCTCCGTCCGCGAGCTTCGGCGCCAGCAATGCGTGACACTCACGTTCGCTCCCGGAGGTTGCATCCGAGACTGCGCTGAGCCTCTCAGGTCAGTACGTGCGTTTCCAAGCCCCCAGGGGTGGCTGCGGCGGCGGCGGCGTCGCCGATGAACGCCAAGTCTGAGAGTACGATGGCTCGAAGGCCCGCCTCGGAAGAGTCCTCCCGTCAGGGAGACCGGCGGGATGCCCAATGGTGGCGCCGTGCCCACGGAGAGTGTCGAGCTGCGCACGCGGCGGATTGACCGAGCGTGCGCGCCGGACCCCCACTGGCGCAGCCACCCAGCGCGTCGACCAGGGCCCCCTGGATGCGGAACGCGGCCCCAGGAGGCGACCCCGACCGGGAGGTGCACATGAGGTCAACTCGGCCGGTCCACGACCGAGCGGCTGCGCGCGAGCCTCTACCGAGGCCCGGCTACCCATGTGACCAGCCCGACCCGCCGGCGGTGGGAAGTGGCGCTCCTTGGCCTCGTCCTCGCGATGGCGGGTTGCGCGCAGGTCACGCCGAGCGTCGCGCCTTCCCCTTCAGCCCAGACACTGGGTCCGTCTCCCTCAGGGGGGGCGCTGGCTCCTTCCCCGTCCACGGGTGGCGCCAGCTTGGCGCCCAGTGCCTCCGCGCCTGCCCGTGGGGATCGAAAACCTGGATTCGATCACGCGGCGGCGCCGTGGTACTCGTGGATGAG
>DATCGK010000541.1:0-4486 GCA_036508975.1 Candidatus Limnocylindrales bacterium | reverse complement strand
GAGGTCGACGACGACCGAGTCGGGCCCGGCCAGGGCCAGGATCTCGGCGTCGTCTCCGACGGCCAGGATCCGGTCGTGGGCGTAGCAGAGTGCGGTGGCGCGACGGCCGGCGGCGTCGGGCACGCCGGAGCCGGCGGCGCGCGAGGCGGCGTCGGTCGGGAGCGCCCCGTCGAGGGTCAGGACGGTGCCGCCGTGGAGGATCGTGTAGTGGTGGGTCACTTACGCGAGTCTAGCGGGGCAGACCGCGCCCGGGTGGGAATCATCCGGCCCCGACGTCGCCGCCGGGGCCGGATTGCTTGGGTGGGACGGGGGGTCAGGGGACGGCTGTCAGCAACGCCTCGGCGTTGACGAGGCCGGCACCCGTGGCATCGGTACCCCACGTGGGGTACGTCCATCCCGGGGCCGGGCTGATGTCCCAGACCTTGGCCGTCCCCGCCGGAATCCGCATCGCCGTGCTCTCGAGCAGTGCCTCCATCTCCGTCTGCGTCAAGGTCGGGTCCTTCTGAAGCGCCAGCGCCGCCAGCGAGGCGACGTGTGGCGTCGCCATCGACGTGCCGCCGACGTAGTAGAAGTTCCCGGGGTTTCGGCCCTTCACGTCACCGATCCCGCCGGACCACCACGGAAGGTGGGCGTAGTTGCCGTCGCCCGGGAGCGGGCCACGGACCCAGGATCCCGGCGCAAGGACGTCGAGGTCCTGCCCGGTGAGCTGGCGGCTGCTGAAGTCGCTCACGTAGACCTGGCCGACCGGGGTCGGGTCGAGGACCTGCCCCGAGTTCGGCTTCAGCGGTGGCTGGAGCGCGCCGACGGCACCGGTGCCCAGCGTGTTCTGGAGCCACCACATCCGGTAGCGGCCGCCGACGGGCGCCACTTTGGTCGTGGCTGCCGGGTTGTCGAGCCACTCTCGATCCCAGCCCGCCGAGCCGACCGAGATGACCGGGGCGTAGGCACCGGGATAGCCCATGCCCGCCGTGCCCTCGTTGCCGGCCGCCGCGACGATGATGACACCGGCGGCGATCGCCGCGTCGATGGCGGCCTTTTCGACCCCCGCGAGCTCCGGCCCGCCGAGACTCATGTTGATGACGACGGGCTTGCCCTTGAGCACGCCCTTCTTGAGCGAGGTCACGTAGTCGATGCCGGCGGCGACCATCTCGTCGGTGCCGAAGACGACGTTACCCTGCTTCTGCAGCGCCGGGTCCGGGCACTTGGGAAGCGCCGGCACCTGGTAGTCGGAGAGGACCTTGACGGGGATGATCGTCGCGTTCGGCGCGATCCCGCGGACCTGGATCGGCGGCAGCGCATAACCGCCCAGCGCGTCGAAGTTGCTGTAGTAGCTGTACCCGATGATCGTGCTCGTCACGTGGGTGGCGTGGGACGAGCCGCGAGATCCGACCCAGGTCGACTGGCGGAGCTGGCCCTTCTCCACTTCGACGCCGCAGGGATCCTTGCTGTCGGTCGCGGCCTTGAAGTTGACCTGCTGCTCGAAGCCGGTCCCGAGGTCCGTGCGGACGCGCTCCTTCGGGAAGTAGTCCGTCCAGTTGGGGACGAGCCCGGTGTCGAGGACGGCGACGTAGACGCCGGCGCCGGTTTGCGACACTTGCTCGACGTTGATGAGATCGCTGTCCCACGTCTGATACCCGCCCGCGGTCGTCGTCGACTTCGCGAACGGGTTGCCGGCCAGCGCGGTCGACGTCGACGCGACGAGCACGGCAATTGCCAGCCCCGCGCCCACGCGTCTCGAAATCTTCACAGACCACCCTCCTTTGCCGCGCGCGAGGCTACGGCCCTCGCGGCCTCCTCGATGAAACCCCGATCCGCGACCGGGGTTCTCCTCAAGCGCGCCGCACCCTCCACGCGGTGGCGCCGTACGGGGAAGACTAGTACGAACGGATGGCGCTCCGCGCGCTCCGGCCACGCCCCGGCGCCCTTCCGGTGACAGTCGGCACCGGAAGGGCAGCTTGCTGGTGCGGGTCCGCCGCGGAGACCGCAGAGCACCAGAGTTACGACGACGGGACAGCCGCTTTCGCTCCAGCCCCGCCGCGTCTACCTGACGACGTCTTGGTGGTGTCGGGCTTCACCGTGCATTGCCGGCTCACCCACGTCGCCCAGCCTCGTGCGGTTCGTGTTCCTCGGGTCGGAGCTTTGCCTCGGGCTTCCTTCCGACCCCACCTCACGGTGACGCCGTTACCTCCGGCTAGCAGCTAGCACCACCGCCTCCTGCGGAGGAGTTGCACCTCCGAGCGACTGCCCTTGCCGGGCGCACAATCGGAAGGGCGCCGGCCAGGAGGCCGGCGCCCTTCCGTTGGATGAACCCGACGTCAGGGCGTCACGTGGCTGACGTAGGTACCCCAGTTGGCGAGCGGCGTCCGCTGCCCACCGGGGATGTACTCCGCCGCCGACCAGATGGACCCGTCGGCAGCCGCCACGGCGGCCGAGTAATCGCCCCAGCGCGCCACGCGGCCGGACCCACCGTAAGTCGCGTAGCCGCTGAACCCGTCGTCCGGACCTGCACCGGCACCGGCGACGTGGACGGGACCGACGCCGTGGGCGAGATCGATCGTCGCGTAGCCCGTGCTCGGGTAGAAGTCAGGGCCGCCGATGCTGAACGCGACGACCCCCTTGCCGGCCGCGTTCACGCCGATCGACGGGAACATCACGGTGTCCTGCTGGAGCGCGATGTACCCCTGCCTGGTGACTGCCCCGTTCACCGCGCCGCCGGAGACGGACGGCGTCACGACGAACCAGGCGATCCCCGAGCGCGTCGGCCCGTTCCCGGCGACCGCCGTGTTCAGGCCGCTCCACAGCTTCCCGTCGGCGTAGACGACCTGGTTCATCCGGTCGTCGTTCGTGTCCAGGAAGTCGAGCTTCTCCTGCTTGAGGCTATACGCGAGCGGCGTAAGGGCGGCCGACACGATCCCCTTCTGGTCCGAGGCCGGCGGCATCCCGTAAACCTCGCTCGCGATCACCTTTCTCGAAAGCGAGACGTTCGGAGTGGTCGACGAGAGCGTGTCCGTCCCGGTAAGCGCCCAGACGGCGATCCGGTTGTCGAAGTTCGACGGGCCGAACTGGAGGGCGCTGAGGAAGTACTCGGTGTTCAAGGCGTACGAGCCACCGGGCGGCGTCGTCGCGGGCTGGATGGTGTACCAGATCCCGCCCGGGTCCGGCGTCGTGAGAAGGCCCGCATCGATCGCGACCTGATTGACCGTCGAGGCGCCGGTGGCGAGGGCCGTCTTGTCGAGCGCATAGACCTGGGCGCCGTTGAACTCCGGGCCCGCGATCGAGAACTCGTTCGTGGAGACATAGAAGCCGTTGGCGTCGGCGCCGATGAGCGGCTGGTCGCCGAAGCACGGGCACCCGCTGTGGCCGGCCACCGCTGAGTCCGTGGTGTCGATCGAGTAGATGTTCCAGGCTCCCGTCGGGTCGCCCGGGGCGGAGACGGCGAGCAGGACGGCGCTCGAATTGCCGAATGCTCCCGTCGACGCGTCCGTCGAGATCTTGAGCTCGGTGACGAAGAAGCGGTTCGTCCCGGCGTCGTAGTAGCACTTGGGGTCGCTGATGAACGGCCCGTAGACGCCCGTTGTCCGGTTGATCTCCGGGGCGAGGCCCCAGAACTGGCTGAAGGCTGTCGGGTCGGTCAGTGCATTGCCGCCTGTGTCGTGGACGCGGAGCGCGTTGTTCACGCCCTCGACGACGTATGTGCCGCCCACACAGAGCATCTGGTCTGGTGGCTCCAGGCTGAACTGGGTGTTCACGTAGACGCCCGTCCCGGCCAGACGCTGGTCACGGTGGCTCAGCCCGACGAACCCGCTCGGGTCGAGCGCGCCCAGAGCCGTCGGCGCCGGCTTCGGAACCTGCGCCGCGGGGACGCGGATCGTGCCGCCGCCGGTGTGCGGGATGGCGGCGTCCACCTGGGGCTCCGGCGCCACCTCCAGGCCCGTGCCGCTCGACGTGCCGGTCGACCCCTTGGGCACGAGTGTCCCGTGGCCGATAAGCGTGATGTGGGTCGCTCCTGCGCCCGGCGCGTTGGCGGCAATCGTGGCCGCGGCCCCGGCAAACATCGACGCTGCGACCAACACGGTCGCGGCGAGCCCAACGAAGCCGACCCGTGCAGATCGGTGACCGATACCCATCTTTTCCCCCTGTGCACTAGCTGGTTGCTCCGGGCCGCGGCCGCGGCCTTGCGAGATGTGCATTCTCGCATCCTGCACGGATTCCGTGCCCCGTCGGTACCACGGTGCTTGTGCGAGTCGGCACCACGGCGAAATGGCGGCAGATCTCTGCGGCCCGTCGACCGGGCCTGGATGCCTGGTCCGATCAGGCCGGCAGCTTCGCGATCAGGCCGGCAGCTTCGCGAGCAGGTCCCGCACCGCGTCGGCGGAACGGTTGAAGGCCGCCCGCTCGTCGTCCGTCAGTCCGATCTCGATGACCTTCTCCACCCCGCCATTGCCCAGGACGACCGGCACGCCGACGTAGAGGCCGTCGATTCCGT
>DATCGK010000540.1:0-2078 GCA_036508975.1 Candidatus Limnocylindrales bacterium | reverse complement strand
CCTGGAGTGGCTGGCGCGCACGCCGATCGGGCGGAGCTTCAACCGCGAGATCGATGCGCTCCTGGCGACGAGCACGGTTACCGAGGCAGCTGCTACTGCTGTCGCAAGGGCCGACCGGCGGCCCAGGCCAGGCCGTCGCGGCTGACGACCGAGCGCATCGTCGCCCGGCAGAGCCACCCGCGAGACGCGGTCGGTTCGCTCGGCGAGGGCTGACGGGAGACGCCGGCCGCGAGCCGATGACTCAGCTCATCGTAAAGGCGGCTGTCGGTGGCCGTCGAAGGCGCGAGTAACCGCGAATCGAAGATACCGCGATCAGGCGGGAACTCCCGCTCCGACGTGCGCCACTTCTGCGAGCACGCCTCGCGACAGGACGCCGCGCTCGAGATCATCGAGCAGGTGGGCGAGCTCAGCTTCGCGCACGACAAGTGACTCGCGAGTGAGGTCATCCTCTCCGACCCGCGCCAACTCGCCGCGGACCCGCGTGAGCTCAGCCTCAGTTCGGACGATCAGTTGAGCGCGGATCCCCATGCCCCGACGATAGAAGTGTTGACGCGCCGCCGCCAAGTGGCCAAAGGTACTGCGTTCCTCTCGGAGGCTGCGGACGCCTCGGTCGCTCCGACGGTCAAACCGTTTGCCGCTCCCGGCCGGTACTTCTTGTCCGGCGCGCTCGCGACGACGGGACCGTATCGTCCGGGCATGTCCAAATGGGCCCCGTTTGCAGTTCTGGCCACCCTGCTCGCGGCAACGGGTCTGGCCGCCCTCGCTCTTGGGATCGCGGCACCTGTCACCGCCGTCCTCGCGGGCGCCTCGGTCGGGACCGCAGCCTGTGTCACGGGCGCGGCGATCGTCCTGCGGCGCACCGTCAATGCCCTCGCGGACGCCACGGGACAGATCGCCGGCGGTGCAGCCAGCCTGAACCTCGACCCGGATCAGTTCGGTCTCCTGGCTCCGATCGCGCGACGCCTGGCGGACGTCGCGGTGGCCCTCGAGGCCGCCACCGAGGGGGCGACCATCGACCGGCTGACGCATGTGGCCAACCGGCCGACCCTGCTCGCCTTCCTGTTTGCGGAGGTCGAGCGCGTGGCCCGGTACAACCGGCCGCTCTCGATCGCCTTCATCGACCTCGACCACTTCAAAGCCGTGAACGACACCTATGGCCACGAGGTCGGCGACACGGTCCTGCGGGGGGTGGCCGCCGTCTTGCAGGCCAATACCCGGCAGGCGGACCTCGTTGGTCGCTACGGTGGCGAGGAGTTCGTCCTCGTCCTTCCCGAGACATCGGTTGACGAGGCGGCCGCCGTGGCCGAGAAGCTGCGCCTCCTGGTCGTCAAGGAACGCTATCCAGCCGGCGCGGGCGCGGAGGTCGCGGTCTCGATCTCGATCGGCATCGCCGGCGGGTTTGCGCAGCAGATCCGCGTCGACCAGCTGCTGCGCGACGCCGACGCGGCGATGTACTCGGCGAAGTCGCTCGGCCGCAATCAGACCTTCGTCTTCGCCGAGATCGACGACGACAGCGCCCGGATCCCGCGCGCAGCGATCTCAAAGGAGGGTCGGGCGCGCGCGGCCGAGGTCGGGGAGCTCGCCCGCCAGGCTGCCTTCGCCGCGCTGGCGGCGATCGTCAGCCCGCTGCCGCACTATCGCGGCAAGCCGTCGTCGCTCATCGCGGCGATCGCCGTTCGGACCGCTCGCGAGCTGCAGCTCCCGGACGCCGAGATCGACCGGATCCGGGTCGCGGCCCTCCTCCACGACGTCGGCAAGGTTGCGGTGTCCGAGCAGATCCTCGAGAAGCCCGGACCGCTGAACAGTGACGAGTGGCAGTCGGTCATCCAGCACCCCCGCATGGGCCAGGTGATCATCGACCAGGTGGCGGCCGTCCAGGATGCCGGCGCGATCATCCTGCACCATCACGAGCGCTACAACGGTCGCGGCTACCCGCACGGCCTGCGGGGTTCCGAGATCCCGCTTGGCGCTCGGATCGTGGCCATCGCTGACGCCTACGACGCCATGATGCACGACCGGCCCTACCGCAAGGCGATCGGGCATGCCGCCGCAGTCGCGGAGCTCCGCCGGTACGCCGA
>DATCGK010000539.1:0-22261 GCA_036508975.1 Candidatus Limnocylindrales bacterium | reverse complement strand
CAGCAGGGCGATCGAGCTGTCCGCGACCAGGTACTGCGCTGTGGGAGCGACGCTGGCGAGCGGCATCGTCGAGATCCACCACGGCTACCGCGTCATCGACACCGTGACCGGCACCGAGGAGGCCGGCGACGTGCTGGTCGAAGGTCCGAACCGGGATCCGGCGACCGCGCTGACCGCGACCGCCGGCTGAGCGCTCGTCCGGCGGCCTCCTGGAATTCCCGGAGCATGCAGCCTGCGACCCGCCCGGCTCGCCCGGGTCTAGGTAGATGGCGTCCGGTCGGATACGCTGTTCCCTACAACCAGCGCAGGCGACCTGTCACAAGCGTGGTGGCGGCCATCCTGCGCGACGCTTCCGGCCATCTCCCACCGACCTCGGCGGGCTGATCCCGGAGTGTGCGGCAGCCGCCGCTTCCATCCCCGTAGGGAGGTCCGACGACCGCAGTGCGCAAACGCAAGGTGAACTACCCGGTGGCGAAGACGGCCACGAAGGGCGCCCGGAACCCCCTGGTCCCCGGCGACCCCCGCGGCAATCGGACGCCGGCCACCACGATCGACATGACCGCGCTCGAGGGTCGCACGGACCTGTCCGTGGGTGATCGGGTCCGGATCGGCGGCGGCGGCCTGTATGCCGGCGAGCTGGCCACGGTCATCGCGCTGACGACCGGCGTGATCCCGGCGGCGACGGTCCGCACGGACGAGGGGCGATCCCGCCGCGTCCGGGCGATCGACATCGAGCGCGTCCACACGTAGCAGCGGCTGGCGCCGGGGCGGGACCCGCGCGCCCGGTCCGCGCCGCGCGCCCATACTTGTCGGCATGCACCGCATGGACCGCCGTCGCCTCGTCCGCCCGGTCGCCACGGGCATCGCCTCACTGGCCCTGGCGACCGTCATCATTGCCCTGCTCCAGGATGTGGCGGGCGTGCCCAACGCCTCGGTCGTGTACTTGGCCGCCGTGGTCACGACGGCGTTCGTGGCCGGCACGATCGGCGCGGTCGCCTCGGCGACGGCCGCCTTTCTGCTCTACGACTTCCTGTTCGTCCAACCGGTCCTGCAGTTCACCGTCTCCGATCCCGGCGAGTGGCTGAACCTCGTGCTGCTCCTGTTCACCGGGATCGTCGTGGGACAGCTTGCGGCCCTCCAGCGCTCGCGCGCCGACCAGGCCCGGGAGCGCGAGCGGGAGGCGATCGCGCTGTTCCGGGTGAGCCGCGAGCTGGCGACCCGGTCATCGACGCAGGGCGTGCTCCCGACCATCACGCGGACGCTCGTCGCGGAGACCGCGATGACCCGGGTATGGGTGGCGCTGGGCCCGGATGATGCCCAGGAGCGGGTCGTGGCCGACTCGTCCCACGAGAGGCGGCCGGCCGTGCCGGGGCTGTACCAGGTCCTCCAGCGCCAGCCGGACGACCTCCCCGCGCGATGGGTCAGGGTCCACCAGCCATCGCCCGGTCGGGGCCGGTCGGCAGCCTCGCTCGAGGCCTACCGCGTTCGGATCGAAGCCGGCGGACGAGTGCTCGGGTCGATCTGGGCCCTCCGCGATCGTGCCGACGGGGAGCCTGATGGCACCGAGACGAGGCTGCTCTCCGCGGCCGCGGACCAGGTGGGCCAGGCAGTGACGCTCGACGCGCTCGCGGCGGCCTCCCAGGCGGCCGAGATTGCCCGCCAGAGCGACGCCATCAAGTCGGCGCTGCTCCAGTCGGTGTCGCACGACCTGCGAACGCCGCTCGCCACCATCCGCGCCGCCGCGGGGACGCTCCGCCCCGGCAGCCACCTTGACGAGGAGGGCCAGCGCGAGAGCGCCGATGCGATCGACCGGGAGGTCGAATACCTCAACCGGCTGGTCACCAACATGCTCGACCTGAGCCGGATCGAGGGCGGTGCCCTGAAGGCCGACCGGGACGTCTTCGAGCTGGAGGACCTCGTCGGGCGCACGCTCGAGCGGTTCGGACCCCGCCTCGCCGGACGCCCGGTTGACGCTGCCCTGCAGGCGCCGCCGGTGGAGGCGGACCCGGTCTTCCTGGACTCCGCGGTGACCAACGCGCTCGAGAACGCCCTCAAGTACACCCCTGCCGGCACGCGGATCCGGGTGACTGCCATGGCGATCCCCGACGAGCAGATGGTGCGGCTGACGGTGGAGGACGCCGGCCCCGGCGTGCCGTCGTCGGCGCTGCCCCGGTTGTTCGATAAGTTCTACCGTGTGCCGGGGTCCGCGGGAGGGTCCCGCTCCGGGACCGGGGTCGGGCTGGCGGTCGTGAAAGGCCTCGTCGAGGCGACGGGCGGCCGGGTCGCTGCGCGCCGGAGCGAGCTGGGAGGCCTGGCGCTGGACATGGACCTGCCACGAGCCGCCGAGGCCGCCGGACCCACTGACGTCGCCGACGTCGCCGGGACCGCGGCCGTCGCCGGAACCGCGGCCGAAGCCGGGGCCACCGCCGGAGCCGGAACCGGTGAGAGGGCCGGAGTTGCGGCCGAAGCCGCCGCAGCCTCCAGGACGCCGGACGCGCCGGGCGCGGTGACGGCACCGGGATGAGCGCCGCGCGTCCGCCCGCGACCGGACCGGTTGTACTCATCGTCGAGGACGACCGCGAGACCCGCGAAGCGCTTGCGCGGGAGCTGGTCGGGCGCGGCTACCAGGTGGTCGAGGCCGAGGATGGGCGGATGGCGCTCTCGCGCTGGGAGGCACGTCGCCCCGATGTCGTGCTCCTCGACCTCGGCCTGCCCGACATGGATGGCCTGGACATCGTGCGCCGCATCCGACGGGATGCGGCGACCCCGATCGTGATCCTGTCCGGGCGATACGAGGAGCGGGAGAAGGTGGAGGCGCTCGAGCGCGGCGCCGACGACTACGTGACCAAGCCCTTCGGCGTCGACGAGCTCAACGCCCGCCTCAGGGTGGCGCTGAGGCGGGCGGCGGGTCCCGTCGCGAGGGCGGACGGCCGGATCGAGACGGGCCCCCTCGTCTTCGACGCCGTCGGCCACGAGGTCCTGGTCAACGGCGCGCGGGTGGATCTCACGCCGCGCGAGTTCGAGATCCTGCGGGTCCTGCTGACCCACGCGGGCCGTCTCGTCACCAAGGGGCGGTTGCTGCGCGCCGTGTGGGGCGAGGCCTACGACGAGGAGAGCAGCTACGTCTACGTCCACGTGAGCCAGCTGCGGCGCAAGCTCGCGGCAGCCGACCCCGGGGGGATGCTCCGCGACCTCATCGTCACGGAACCTGGCGTCGGGTATCGCGTCCGGGCCCTGCGCCAGGCCGGACCTTAGACATCCTTTAGGGCCGCAGACCCCGTCAACCGTCCCCACCTCTTGGGTACCGGTCGCACAATCGGGGCATGGAACCGCCCACACCGGACGACACCTCCTGGCTGCTCACGCAGCAGGTCATCGAGCGCGAGCTGGCGACGATCCGGGGAGCCATCGAGATGGTCGCCGACGGATCCTCGTCGCGCATCGTGCTCGGCGGGCTGCGGTTCGCCGAGGAGATCCTTCCCCAGGCCCGGGCGTTCGCCGCCGAGGTCGGTGTCCGCATCGTCCCGCTGTGGATGGCGGACGACGCCGGTACCGACCTCGCGATCGAGCGGATGGATGACTGACGGCGGTCGGGCCATCCTCATGGTGGAGGACGACGAGAGCCTCCGGCGGATCGTCGCGCGACACCTGCGCGGCCTCGACTACGAGGTCGTCGAGGCAGCGTCCGCAGAAGCGGCCGTTGCCGAGCTGCGGCGAGGGGTCCGCCCGGGCGTGGTGCTGCTCGACCTCAACCTGCCCGGCGACACCGGCTGGGATCTCCTGCGGGGACCCGAGCTGGCTGACGCCGGGTCGCCTCCCGTCGTGATCACCAGTGCCACGACGGTCAGCCCGCGGCGCCTGGCGGAGTTCCAGGTCGCCGGCTATCTACCCAAGCCGTTCCCGCTCGAGACGCTCGTGGCGACTGTCGACCGGCTGTTGGGCCAGGAGAAGTCAAGCACATGACGGATATCCAGATCGCCCTGATCACCCTCGCCTGCACCGGCTTCTTCACCGGCCTGCTGGTCCTCTGCGACCGGGTCCGGCGATGAACGCGCTCGACGTGCTGGCCGCGATCGCCACCATGTTCACGTTCGTGTACCTCCTGTGGGCCCTGCTGCGGCCCGAGGACTTCTAGCCATGCCGCTCAACGACTTCGCGACGCTCGTCCTGTTCGCCGCGATCATCCTGCTCATCACGCCGCTCCTCGGGCGCTACATCTACCAGGTCATGGAAGGCGAGCGGACGTTCCTCAGCCCCGTCCTCCGACCGGTCGAGCGCGGCATCTACCGCGTCTGCGGGATCGACGACTCCGTGGAGCAGGACTGGAAGGGCTACGCCATCTCGGTCCTGCTCATGGCCCTGGTCGCGATCGTGGTCGGCTACGTCGTCCTGCGGATCCAGGACGTCCTGCCGCTCAACCCGAGCGCTGCCATCCCCCAGACCCCTGACCTCGCCTTCAACACCGCGGTCAGCTTCGAGACGAACACCAACTGGCAGAACTACTCTGGCGAGACCGGCGCCAGCCACCTGAGCCAGATGATGATCCTGGCGGTTCGCAACTTCACCTCGGCCGCAACCGGCATGGCGGTCGCCATCGCCCTCATCCGCGGGCTCGTCCGGCGGAGCTCGAAGACGATCGGCAACTACTGGGTCGACCTCACCCGGGGCGTCCTGTACGTGCTGCTGCCGATCGCGGTCGTCGTCGCCGTGATCCTCGTCTGGCAGGGCGTGCCCCAGACCCTCAACGGCCCGGCCGGCGCGACGACCCTCCAGGGCGTCCAGCAGACAATCGCGATGGGACCCATCGCCTCGCAGGAGGTGATCAAGGAGCTGGGCAACAACGGTGGCGGCTTCCTGAACGCCAACTCCGCCCATCCGTTCGAGAACCCGACGCCGCTGACCAATCTCATCGAGATGGTCCTGATGTTCGCCGTCCCGTTCTCGCTCACCGCCACCTTTGGCCGCTACGCCAGGGACCGACGCCAGGGCTGGGCGATCTTCGGGGCCATGGCAGCCATCTTCGTCGTCGGTGCCGTGTTCGCCATGCACATCCAGGCGGCCGGCAACCCGCTCTTCCCGGCCGGTGTCGACCAATCCCTGGGCAACATGGAGGGCTCGGACGTCCGCAACGGATCGGTCCTCGGCGCCATGTTCGCGGCCGTCACGACGAGCACCAGCACCGGCGCGATCAATGCCGCGCACGACAGCCTCCAGCCGATGGCCGGGCTCGTCCCGTTGTTCAACATGGAGCTGGGCGAGATCAGCCCCGGCGGGATCGGCGCCGGGATGTACGGGATGCTCGTGATCGGCGCGATCCTGGCCGTCTTCATCGCCGGTCTGATGGTCGGCCGGACCCCGGAGTTCCTGGGCAAGAAGGTCGAGAGCTTCGAGATCAAGATGGCGATGCTCGTCGCCCTCGTGCTCGGCGCCAGCATCCTGGGCTTCACCGCCCTGGCGACGGTCCTGCCCGAAGGGCTGGCCGGGCCCGCGGCCAAGGGACCGCACGGCTTCAGCGAGATCCTCTACGCGTACTCCAGCCAGACCGGCAACAACGGCTCGGCGTTCGCCGGCCTGACCGGCAACACCCCCTTCTACAACATCACCGGCGCCTTCGCGATGCTGGTCGGTCGCTACGGGATGATCATCCCGATCCTGGCGCTGGCCGGCTCGATGGCGGCCAAGCGGCGGGTGGCGGCGTCCCTCGGCACGTTCCCGACCACGGGCGTGCTGTGGAGCGTCCTCCTGGTCGGCGTGGTCATCATCGTCGGCGCGCTGACGTTCTTCCCGGCCCTCTCGCTGGGGCCGATCGTGGAGCAGCTGCTCCAGAATGCAGGGAAGCTCTTCTGACATGAGTGTCATCACCCCCCTCCTGTCCATCGACCTGGGCCGCGGGACGCGCCGGTTCCAGCGCTTCGTCACCCTCCGTGGCGGCAAGCCGTCGGCCCAGCCACCGCGCCCCCGCGGCGTCATGGATCCCGACCTGCTGCGTTCGGCCATTCCGAACGCGGTCCGCAAGCTGGATCCGCGACTCCTCATCAAGAACCCGGTCATGTTCGTGGTGGAGCTCACCGCCGCCCTCGTGACCCTGATCGTCGTTGCGAATGTGACCGGCTGGCAGCCGACGAGCGGCCCGGGAGGTCTCGGGTTCCAGGCCCAGATCGCCATATGGCTGTGGTTCACCGTCCTGTTCGCGACCTACGCCGAGGCTGTGGCCGAGGCTCGCGGTCGGGCCCAGGCGGCCACCCTGCGCCGGACCCGCTCCGTGACGACCGCCCACCGGCGGCGTGATGACGGGTCGCTGGAGGAGGTCGGCTCCGCCGAGCTCCGGCGGGGGAACGTCGTTGTCGTCAACGAAGGCGAGACGATCCCCGGCGACGGCGACGTCATCGAGGGCGTCGGCCTCGTGAACGAGGCGGCGATCACCGGCGAGTCGGCGCCGGTCCTGAAGGAGCCGGGCACGGACATCCGCAGCTCGGTGACCGGCGGCACGACCCTCGTCAGCGACCGCCTGGTCATCTCGATCACGGCCGATCCCGGGGAGACGTTCCTGGACCGGATGATCGCCCTCGTCGAGGGCGCGAAGCGCCAGCGGACGCCCAACGAGATCGCGCTGGCGATCCTGCTGGCCGGCCTCACGATCATCTTCCTGATGGCGACCGTGACCCTCCGGCCGTTCGGGCTGTACGCCGGGGCCACGGTGACCACCGTCGCCCTGGTGGCCCTCCTCGTCTGCCTCATCCCGACCACGATCGGGGGCCTGCTGTCGGCGATCGGGATCGCCGGGATGGACCGCGTGGCCCGCTTCAACGTCCTGGCGATGAGCGGCCGGGCGGTCGAGGCCTCCGGCGACATCGACGTGATCCTCCTCGACAAGACCGGCACGATCACCTACGGCAACCGCCTGGCGGCGTCGATCACGGCGGCACCGGGCGTGTCGGAGGCCGAGGCCGTGACCGCCGCCCTCGTCTCCTCGATCGGGGACGAGACCCCCGAAGGACGGTCGGTCGTGACGCTGGCCCGCGAGCGGCTCACGGCCCTGGGTGCGCCGGCCGGGCTCGACGACGCCACGGGCTTCGAGGTCCTGACCGGAACGATCGCCGAGACGATCCCGTTCCGGGCCGAGACCCGGACGAGCGGCGTCCGGACGACGAGCGGCGCCCTCATGCTCAAGGGCGCGGTCGACGCGATCGGGGCGGAACTGGACGACCCCCTGCCGGCCGAGG
Source organism: Candidatus Limnocylindrales bacterium (assembly GCA_036508975.1). GTDB lineage: Bacteria > Chloroflexota > Limnocylindria > Limnocylindrales > CSP1-4 > CAIXZV01. The sequence goes on along the minus strand of DATCGK010000539.1, from coordinate 15,038 downwards.
TCCTGTCCGAGGCGGACCGGATCGCCGACCTGGGCGCCACGCCACTGGCGATGCGCGCCGATGGCCGGATCATCGGCCTCGTCGAGCTCAAGGACACGGTCAAGGAAGGCCTCGTCGAACGGTTCGCCGAGTTCCGCAAGATGGGCATCCGGACGGTCATGGTCACGGGCGACAACCCGCGGACCGCGAAGACGATCGCCGCTGAGGCGGGCGTCGACGACTTCATCGCCCAGGCCAAGCCCGAGGACAAGATCGCGTTCATCCGCCGCGAGCAGGCGGAAGGTCACCTGGTGGCGATGACGGGAGACGGCACGAACGACGCCCCGGCACTGGCCCAGGCGGACGTCGGCCTGGCGATGAACAGCGGCACGTCGGCGGCCAAGGAGGCGGCCAACATGGTCGACCTCGACTCTGACCCAACCAAGCTGCTGGAGGTCATCGCGATCGGCAAGCAGCTGCTCATCACCCGAGGCGCGATCACGACATTCTCGATCGCGAATGACGTGGCGAAGTACTTCGCGATCTTGCCGGCGATGTTCGTGGTCGTGTACCCGGAGCTCAACGTGCTCAACATCATGGGACTGGCCACGCCCCAGAGCGCGATCCTCTCGGCGGTGATCTTCAACGCCCTGGTCATCGTCGCGCTCATCCCGCTCGCCCTCCGCGGCGTTGCCTTCCGCGCCGCGCCGGCCAGCGAGCTGCTCCGCCGCAATCTGCTTGTCTACGGTCTCGGTGGGATCGTCGCCCCGTTCCTCGGGATCAAGGCGATCGACGTCATCGTCTCCACTCTCCATCTCGCGTAAGGAACCGTCCAATGACCAGCTTCCTGCGCCGCCAGCTTCGACCGGCGATCACACTCCTGATCGTGCTGACGGTCATCACCGGGTTCGCCTATCCGGCCGCCATCCTCGCGGTCGCCCAGGTCGTCTTCCCGTCCCAGGCCAACGGCTCGCTCATCGTGGTCGACGGCAAGACCGTGGGCTCCAGCCTGATCGGCCAGGCCTTCGACCAGCCGACGTACTTCTGGGGTCGACCGTCGGCGGCCGGCAAGGGCAACGATGCCAGCAGCTCGGGCGCCTCGAATCTCGGGCCGACGAGCCAGGCCCTCATCGACCGGATAACGCAGCAGGTCGACCAGCTGCGGGCCGCCAACGGCAACGCGCCGATCCCGGTCGACCTCGTCACCACCTCGGCCTCCGGCCTCGACCCCGACATCAGTCCGGCCGCCGCCGAGTACCAGGTCGGGCGGGTCGCGGCCGCCCGGGGGATGAGCGTGGATGCCGTCCGCCAGGCCGTCGCGCGCCACACGACGCAGCCCTTCCTCGGCTTCATCGGCGAGGCCCGCGTCAACGTCCTCGCCCTGAACCTCGACCTTGACGGGCTCCTCAGATGACCGACCCGGAGCGCGATGCGTTCGACGTCCGCCCCACGGCGGACGAGATGCTGGCCCGGCTCCGCGACGACTCGGGCACCGTCCCCGGGGCGCGCGGCCGCCTCCGCATCTACCTGGGCATGGCGCCGGGCGTCGGCAAGACGTTCCGGATGCTCGAGGAGGGGCACCGCCGGGTTGCCCGCGGCACCGATCTCGTCGTCGGCTTCGCCGAGGATCATGGGCGGCCGCACACCACCGAGCTGCTGGCCGGGCTGGAGGTCGTGCCGCGCCGGCGGATCGAGTACCGCGGCGTGGTCGTGGAGGAGATGGACACGGATGCCGTGCTGCGGCGCCATCCCACCGTCGCGCTCATCGATGAGCTCGCCCACACCAACGTCCCCGGCTCGCCGCGAGCCAAGCGCTGGGAGGACGTCGAGCTGATCCGCGACGCCGGGATCCACGTCGTCACGACCATGAACGTCCAGCACCTCGAGACCCTGGCGGATGCCGTCGCGACGATCACCGGGGCGCCCGTCAACGAGCGCCTGCCCGATGGGGTCATCGACGTGGCCGACGAGATCGAGCTCGTGGACATGACCCCGCATGCCCTGCGCCAGCGCATGCGCCACGGCAACGTCTACCCGCCCGACCGCGCCCAGGTGGCGCTGGACCGCTTCTTCACCGAGTCCAACCTGACGGCGCTCCGCGAGATCTCGCTGCGCCTCGTGGCCCGGCGCGTGGAAGGCCAGATGGAGGATCGGCTCATCGGGCGGCTCGTCCCGCTGGTCTCGGAGCAGGTCCTGGTCCTGGTGGATGGCGGGCCGGCCTCCGCCCGCGCGGTCCGCCGCGCAGCCTCGCTCGCGAGCCGGCTACACGGTGGCCTGATCGCGGTCGTCGCCGAGACCCCGGACATGGCCGGCGAGCCATTCGACCGGAGGCGGGACCGGCAGGAGGCCCTGGACGACGCGGTGGACCTGGGCGCGGAGGTCATCCGGGTGGAGACGACCGATGTCGTGGACGCGCTCGAGTACGTGGTCCGCGCCCGGGGCGCCACCCACGTCGTTCTCGCGCACGCGGAGCAGCCGGCCTTGCGCCGGCTCACCCAGCGTCCGCTCGTGGACCGGATCGTGACCCGCATGCCGGACGTCGAGGTGCACGTCGTCGGGACCGGCAGCCGCCCGTGACCCGGTGCGCCCGGCCCGCGGGCCGGTCTCGATGGCCGGGCGGATCAGTCGAACTGGCGGAACGGGATGTCCGCGACCAGGATCCCCGGGTGGCCGGTCAGCGCATCGCGGATCCGGTGGGCGTTCTGGTTGTAGAGGAAACGTTCCCACCAGTGGTGGATGATCCGCTCCGGCACGAGGACGATCGTCACCGCGTCCGCATGGCGCGCTGACGTGACCTCGAGGTACCTGATCAGGGGCTGGACGAGCTCTCGGTAGGGGGACTCGACGATGACCAGCTCCACGTCGGGGACCTGGCGGCGGAACCGTTCCCGCAGCTCCTCCGCCGCCACGAGGTCGTCGGTGACATGCACGGCGACCACGTCGTCCGACATGGTCAGCCCGAACTTGATCGCCTGGATCACGTCGCGCCGCATCTCCTGCATCGGCACGACGACTCGCTGTCGCCGGCTCGGCCTGCCGATGACGGTGTCATCCCGAACGTACAGCTCCAACTCCGCACCACGGTACTCGCGGCGGATGAACAGCATCGCCACCACGAGGACCGGGACGATGATGAGCACGATCCAGGCACCCAGCGCGAACTTCGCGATCGCGAAGATGACGACGACCACCGCGGTCACGGCCGCACCCACCGCGTTGATGGCGATGCTCCGCCGCCAGCCTGAACCGCGTTCGACCCACCAGTGGTGGACCATGCCCGACTGGGAGAGCGTGAACGACGTGAACACGCCGATCGCGTACAGCGGGATCAACCGGTTCACGTCTCCCGCGAAGGCGATCACCAGGCCGGCCGAGAGGAGCGCGAGCGCGATGATCCCGGCGTTGAAGGCGAGCCGCTCGCCGCGGAAGGCGAACTGGCGTGGGAAGAAGCCGTCGTGCGCGAGGATCGACGAGAGGCGGGGGAAGTCGGCGAAGCTCGTCTGCGCCGCCAGCACGAGGACGCCCATCGTGGAGAAGATCAGCAGGTAGTACAGGGGCGTGCGGCCCCAGAACACCGCCGCGCCGATCTGGCTCAGCACCGAGTCACCCGAGGCGCTGGGCTGGGCGCCGGTGACGCCGATCAGCCAGCTCATGCCCAGGAACATCGAGCCGAGCAGGAGGGACATCGCGAGCATCGTCTTCTGGGCGTTCTTCCACTCGGGCGGTTTGAAGGCCGGCACGCCGTTGGCGACGGCCTCGGTGCCGGTCATCGCGGAGCAGCCGTCGGCGAACGCGCGCATGAGGATGAGGAGCGTGACTCCCTCGACGCTGGCCTGGATCGGCACGATCGGTGGCGCCGTGAGGTGCTGGCCCATGAGCGTTCGCACGAAGCCCAGCCCGATCATCAGCAGCATGCTGCCCAGGAAGATGTAGGTGGGCAGGGCGAAGATCGTGCCGCTTTCGCTGAGGCCGCGCAGGTTGACGGTCATCACCAGCAGGATGCAGATGACGATGATCGGCACCTCGAGGCCAGCCAGGAACGGCAGAGCCGAGGCGAGGTTGTACACGCCCGACGAGACGCTGACCGAGACGGTCAGGACGTAGTCCACCAGCAGCGAGGCGGCAGCGACCAGGCCCGGCAGGACGCCGAGGTTCGAGTGGGCGACGATGTAGCTGCCGCCGCCGTTCGGATAGGCGCGGATCGTCTGGCGGTAGCTGAAGGTCACCACGACCAGCAGGGCGACGATCAGGAACGAGATCGGCATCAGGTAGACGAACGCGGCTGATCCGGCGGCGACGAGCGTGAACATGCTCGCTTCGCCCGCATAGGCCACCGAGGACATCACGTCGCTGGAGAAGACCGGCAGGGCCTTCCACTTCGGGAGCCGCTGCCCGAGCTCCTCGTCGCTGGACAGCACGCGGCCGAATAGGACGCGGCGGGCCCCGAACCCGACGCGCCCGGGGAGCGTCTGGGGTTCGATCGCGGCCGCCTTGGCCACCATCGTCCCGGCCGGCCCGTACCGGAAGTAGCGGGCCTCGGGCCGGGCCACCACGGCCCGGCGGTCGCCCGGCTTCACGCCACGCTTCAGCGACGGCGCGTCCGGCGGCGTCTCTTCGGCGCTCATCGGCGACGGAAAGCCAGTCCGTGCACACGCTCCCCGTCCGCGTCGATCGGCACGATCGCGACGCCGTCCGCGACGGCCAAGGCATCCGTATCAGCGCCGATCGCACTCGTCGTGTCGATGTTGACGACGTCGACCTCCGGGTACCGGCCACCCGCCACCAGCGAGATGGCCGCCATCACGAGATCGTGCTCGAACACGGACCGCCGTGCGACCCGGTGCTCGTACGCGCGCCCGCCGCCATGCAGCGCAAGCCTCTTCCCGGCTTCCATGCCACCACCGTAGTCGCCGCCCCCAAGAGGCGGCGGGGGCGGCGGCGTGGTGCGAGGCTCAACAGTCGCTCAAGACCGCGAGCAGAATCGTCCATGGATCCGTCGGGTTCCTCCACGAGTCAGTCTGGTACCTTGTCCGGCTCGGCGATCCTGTAGCCCACGCCGGGCTCCGCCACGATGAGCCCCTTGACCCGCCCGCTTGGGTCGGCAGCGGCGAGCTTCCGGCGCAGCCTCGACACGTAGACGTGGAGATAGTGGCCCTCGTCCGTGTAGGCGGTGCCCCAGACGGCGCGCAGGAGCCGCCCGCGGGTGATGAGCCGGCCCGGGTTGCTCAGCATCACCTTGAGCAGCTCGTACTCGTGGGGCGTCAGGTCGAGCCGCGCGCCGTGCACCGTGACGACGTGCCGGGCGATGTCCAGCGTCACCGGGCCGACCGTGACCGTCCCGGTCGCATCCGCCGCGGGCCCGGCGGCACGGCGGAGGAGCGCGGCGATCCGCGCCCGGAGCTCGCCGACGCCGAACGGCTTGGCGACGTAGTCGTCGGCGCCGGCCTCGAGGGCCCTGATCTTGTCCACCTCGCGGTCCCGCGCGGACAGCACGAGGATCGGCGTGGTCGCGTCACGCCGGATCCGGGCGATGACGCCCGTGCCGTCCATGTCGGGCAGGCCGAGGTCGAGGACCACGAGGTCGGGGCGCCCGGCTCCCCAGCGTCGGAGCGCGGTGGCCGCGTCGCCCGCCTCGAGAACGCGGTAGCCGTGGGCCGACAGGTTGGCGACGAGCGCACGTCGCGTGGATTCGTCGTCCTCGACGATGAGGATGACGGGCTCACCCATCCGGCAGCTCACCCAGCGGGGCCGCGGGTGTGCTGCTGCGGTCCGGCTCGGGGCTCTCCGCGGAGCAGAAGATCATCCTGACCGCCAGGCCGCCGAGATCGGAGGAGCCCAGCTCCACGGTCCCGCCCATGGCCTCCACGAAGCCGCGCACGATCGTCATGCCCACACCCAGGCCGTGCCGGGCGGGCTCGCCACCAGCGGGCACGCGGTGGAACCGCTCGAACACCAGCGGCAGCTCCTCTGCCGGGACGCCCGGCCCACCGTCCTCCACGACGAGCTCGATGCCCGCGTCAGCCGCCCGGCCCGGCCCACCCCGTGCGACTGGCCCGCCGACCGCTCGCGCAGCGATCCTGATCGGGGCGGGGGGTGGCGCGTACCGGGCCGCGTTGTCGAGGACGTTGCCGAGCGCGGCATCGAACATGACGGCATCCACGAGGACGAGCGGCAGGTCATCCGCGAGGACGACCTCGACGTGGCGCCCCGCGAGGAGCGGCACGCGCGCCATCGTCCCATCCACCAGCTCGCCGAGCTCGAACAGCTCGAGCGTCGGCCGCAGCGCGCCCGCCTGGACCCGGCTGACATCGAGGAGGCTGCGGACGAGCTCGCCGAGCCGGGCCGCCTCCTGGTCGATCGCAGCCGCCAGCTCCCGGCGCTCGTCGGGGCCGGGCTCCGCCGCCGGGTCCATCAGGATGCCTGCGATCGAGCGGATGCTCGACAACGGCGTCCTCAGGTCGTGGGACACGGAGTCCAGGAGGGCGCCCTTGAGCCTGTCGCTCTCGCGGTCGATCTCCGCCTGGATCACCTCGCCCCCCAGGTGCTCCCGCAGCAGCGCAAGGCCCAGCTGGTCCGCGGCCATGGCGAGGATCCGGCGAGCTCCCCTGCCGGGCCGCGGATCCTCGAGGTCCCGCGTGGCCCAGACCGACCCGAACCCCCATGCATCCGTCTCGATCGGGATCCGGTACAGGACCATCCCGGCGACGTCCTCGCTCGGGGGCCGCACCACCGGCGCGGCCGTGCTGACGCGCGCCCACTCCGCCGCCTCGTCGCCCGGCCGGCGCAGGAGGATCCAGGGCTCCGGGAACGGGCCTTCGGCGAGACGGCCGGCGTCGGCGAGCGGTGTCGCATCCGGCGGGGCGGCATCACCGAGCGTGATCCAGACCCGCACCATCTCCGTGTCGCGCCTGAGGCGCTCGACGATCTCGCGGGCAGCCTCGTCGACCGAGATCGCGGTGGCGATCTCGCGGCTGATCGCCACCAGTGCGAAGGCCTCGCCGGTCCGCCGGTCCGCCGTCTCGGCACGTTCGCGGAGAAGCGCCGCAAGGCGGCCGATGACGACGGCCACGGCCAGGAACAGCAGGAGGCTGAGCCACTCCTGGGGATCGGCAACGACCAGCGTCAGGCGCGGCTCGGTCAACACGAAGTCGTAGATGAGGACGGCAGCGATCGACACGGCCACCCCCGGCCACGCCCCGTACAGGCCCGCGACCAGGACAACGGCGAGCAGGTAGACAGGCGACGCGTCGGAGACGCCGAGGAAGTCCTCCAGCACGAGGGCGGCGACGGTGGCAAGGACGAGCGCCAGGATGGTGGCGGCCAGCGGGACAAGCACACCGGCGGCCCCGGCGCGGCCGGGGCGCGTTGCTCCGATCTGTTGCGGCGATCCCATGGCGCGATCCTACGCTTGCCCCGGACGACTCGTCGTCGACTTCGGTCGGTGGTTAGACTGGCCGCATGACGACACGACACGACACCCTTCGCGCGACCCTCGGCAGGGTTGGCATCTGGAGCTTCGGGCTGCAGGCGAACCGCGCCGCCGACGCGCAGGCCGGTATCGCGGCCTACGAGGGCCTCGGCTACTCCGCCACGTGGTTCCCGGAGAGCATCGGCAGCAAGGAGGCGCTGTCGCACGCGGCGCTGCTCCTCGCCGGCGGCTCGCGGATGGCCGTCGCCACCGGGATCGCGAACATCTACGCCCGCGACGCGGCGGCCATGATCAGCGGCGCGCGGACGCTCGCGGAGGCCTACCCCGGGCGCTTCGTGCTGGGCATCGGCGTGAGCCATGCGCCGTCCGTCGCCCGGCGCGGCGGCACCTACGGGCCGCCGATCCAGACGATGACCGCCTACCTCGACGCGATGGATGCCGCGGCCTGGAGCGGGCCCGCCCTCCCCGACCGGCCGCCGGTCCTCCTCGCCGCGCTGGGACCGCGGATGCTGGAGCTCGCCGCGGAGCGCGCGGACGGCGCCCACCCCTACTTCGTGCCCGTCGAGCACACTCGCATCGCGCGCGAGCGGCTGGGCCCGGATCCCGTGCTCGCGGTGGAGGTCACGGCCGTCCTCGACGCCGACCCCAGCCGCGCCCGGGTGACCGCCCGCGCGTTCGCCACCCGCTATCTCGCGACCGTGAACTACGCCAACAACCTGCGGCGCCTCGGCTGGTCGGACGAGGACGTCGCGGGCGGCGGCAGCGACCGGCTGCTCGATGCGGTGGTCGTCCAGGGGGACGCGGCAGCGATCGCGCGCCGGGTCCGGGAGCACCTGGACGCGGGCGCCGACCACGTGTGCGTGCAGCTCCGGTCGGCGGATGCCACGGACCTGTGCCTGGAGGCGTACGCAGAGCTCCGGGACGCGCTGGGCGAGGACCTGCGGCGCCCCTGACGATCAGGCGGAGGCGGCGACCGAGATCCGCCCGTCCGCGCCTTCGACCAGTTGCGGCTCGCCGCGCTCGGCCCGCAGGCGGTTCGCGTACTCGAGGCTGCCCTTGGCCCCGGGGGCGACATCCCCGCGCGCCGGCACGACCCGGTTGTTGTAGTCGCGGTGCGCGACGGGCCCCAGCACGCAGCGGCCGTCCTCGAGCGCGTTCACGATGGCCTTGCTGAGGGCTCCCTCGGCCTGCCAGCCCTCGCCGTTGTCGATCAGGTTCTGGAGGAACGCCACCGGGTAGTGGCTCAGCCCGTCGCGCTCGGCTTCGAGCTCCGGATCGAACGTCATGAGAACCTCTCGTTTCGGCAATGGGCTTCGGCCGCGGTGTGGGCGGCTCGCCCGCGGCAATTGTAGGACGGGGCGCCGGCGCCAGCCTCCCGGGGCTCTCGTTGCCGGCGCCAGCCTCCCGAGACCCTCCCGCGCGCTCAGGCCAGTCGCATGCCCATCAGGATCGAGGTCTCGAGCCGGTGCACCGCCGAGAACCCCAGGTGGCGGTAGAAGCCGATCGCGTTCGCGTTGTCCGCGGCGACGTCGAGGTGGAGGCCGGGGCAGCCCCGTTCGCGGAGCGTGGTGAGCTGTGTCTCGACGAGCACGCGCCCGAGACCCAGGCCGCGCACGTGCTCGAGGAGGTCCATGTGGAGGTGGGCCGGGTAGTCTCGGACGATGGACTCGGGGGCGAGGACCGGAGCATGCAGCTGGCGGACCAGCTCCCCGTCCGGCGAGTCGTCGTCCACGGGCGGGTACTGCTCTCGCAGGACCGGCCACCAGTGGGCCTCCTCCCATGCCTCGAACCCGCGGGTGTCCTCCGCGGCAAGGCAGTAGCCGGCCACGCCCCAGGGGTCCACGACGACCAGCGCGAGCTCCGGCTGCCCGACGAGGTACGGTCCGACATACACGTGGCCGAGGAGGTCCGGGTTGCGGAACAGCGCGCTGCCGTCCCGGCCGGAGTCACCGGTCAGCAGGCAGACGCGATAGGCACCCGGCAGGTCGTGCGGCCCGGCGGAGCGGATTCGGGTCATGTCCCATAGGCTAGCCCATCGACCCGACCGATCCGGACACCCGCCGGCCCAGGTGCCGAGCGATGCGGTCCTGCGTCGGCAACGTGACGTGCAAGAGTTGGTCCATGGTGGCCGGACGATGAGGCAAGCACCGACATGAGCAGATCCACGACCCCACCCGGCGTTCGCTACCTCGAGGAGGCGGGGCGCCTGATCGAGCGGCTGGCCACGGACGAGTGGCCGAACATCCGCGCCGGGGCACAGCTGCTGGCGGAGACGCTGGAGCGCGGGCACGTGATCCACGCGTTCGGGACCGGGCACTCGCACATGCTGGCCGAGGAGCTCTTCTACCGGGCGGGCGGTCTCGTCCAGGTCAGGCCGATCCTGTTCGACGGCCTGATGCTCCACGCGGGCGCCCGGATCAGCACATCCCTCGAGCGCCTGCCCGAGCTCGCCTCGGCGCTGCTCGACGCCCACCCGATGGCCGAGGGTGACGCACTGATCGTCGCGTCCAACTCCGGCGGCAACGCCGTGGTCTCCACGCTCGCGCGGCTGGCCGAGGACGGCGGCGTCCGGACCATCGCGATCATGAGCCGGGCCCACGCCACCTCGCCGGCCGCCCGCCGGACCGGCGTCCCGCGCCTCCACGAGATCGCGAGCGTGGTGATCGACAACGGCGGCTGCGTCGGCGACGCCGCGATCGAGATCGAGGGGTTCGCCACGCGCGTCTCCCCCACCTCTACGGTCGTCGGGGCGGCCATCCTCAACGCCATGGTGGCCGAGGCCGTGCAGCTGCTGGTGGCGCGGGGCGTCAGCCCCGAGGTCTTCCTGAGCGCGAACCTGGAGGGCGGCGACGCCGCTAACGCGGCCTGGATGCCCGAGGGCGCCACCCGATGACGGAACCGGCCGCGTCCCCGTTCGCGGTCCGCGGCGTGATCGAGGGGTTCTACGGCAACCCCTGGACCCGCCAGCAGCGCCTGGACCTGGTGGAGTTCATCGCGGCGCGGGGCATGAACACCTTCGTCTACGGGCCCAAGGACGATCCGCTGGTGCGCCGGGCATGGCGGGCGCCGTACCAGGGCGACGACCTCGCGCGCCTCGCGGAGCTGGTCGAGCGGTGCCAGCGCCTGGGCGTGGACTTCGTCTACTGCGTCTCGCCCGGGCTCTCGATGCGGTACTCGGACCCCGGTGACCTCGACGCGCTCGTCGCCAAGCTGGCGTCGGTCGGGAAGCTGGGCGTCCGGAGCTTCGGCCTGCTCCTGGACGACATCCCGTCCGAGCTCCAGCACGCCGCGGATCGCGAGGCGTTCACGGACCTGCCGGAGGCCCACGTCAGCCTCGTCGGCCGCCTGTTCGACCGGCTCCCCGCGGACACACAACTCATCGTGTGCCCAACCGTCTACTGGGGCCACGGCGACGAGCCGTACGTCAAGCGCTTGGGGCAGGGCATCGACCCGCGGATCGAGCTGTTCTGGTCCGGCCGCGCGATCTGCTCCGCCACGCTTGACCTCGCGGACGCCGCGACCTTCGCCCGAGCCGCCGGGCGCCCGGCGATCTACTGGGACAACTACCCGGTCAACGACGTCGCGATGACGTTCGAGCTGCACATCGGGCCGTACCGTGGACGCGATCCACGGCTGGCCGAGGCGGCCCGGGGCGTGATCGCCAACCCGATGGAGCTCTTCGAGGCCTCCAGGATCCCCCTTGCGACCATCGCCGACTACCTGGCGTCACCGGCCGGGTACGAGCCGGAGGCAAGCTGGGTCACCGCCATCCGCGCCGTCGCCGGCCCCGCGGACGCCGAGGCCTTCGCGCTGTTCGCGGACAACGTCCGGTCCTCCTGCCTGTGTGCGGACGACGCGCCGGTCGTGACCCGGGCCCTGGAGTCGTTCGCCTTCCGGACCGAGCAGGGCGACGGAGGGGCGGCCGCGGTGGAGCTCGGCGCCCTCGCAGACCGGCTGCTCGCCGCCGCTGATCACCTGCTCCATGGGCCCGTGGCCAACGCCGCGCTCATGGAGGAGTGCCGGCCCTGGATCGAGGCATTCGGCCTCGGGGCGGAGGCCATCCGCCGCATCGCGGACCTGGCGGCCGCGGACCGCCTGGCCGACGATGCCCGGGCTGAGCTCATTCCCTTCCTCGTCCGTCTTCGCCGGGCACGCGTCCGCGTGTTCGGTGACGTCCTGGACATGACCCTCGCGGACCTCACCGGGATCCACGTCAGGCCTGGCCGCATGCTCGATCCTGGACCCGGAGATGACGCCTGATGTCACACACGAAGAGGCTGATCGCGCTCGCCGCGGTGGCGTTGCTCGCGATGGCCGGCTGTGGGGGAAGCAGCACCCCTGCGAACGACCACGTGCTCCGCGTTGCGATGGGGTCGCCGGGTGAGGCGCAGATCCGGGTGTGGGACAACGTTGCCCAGCAGTTCATGGCGGCCCATCCCGAGACCAGGGTCGAGATGAACTACCTCCAGGAGAATCTCTACGGGACGACCGGCCTGCAGAGCCTGCTCAGCGGCAGCAACCCGCCGGACATCTACGCCGAGTGGACCGGGAACCGCCTGGAGGCGCGCCTCGCGGAAGGCTCCGTCGCCGACCTGACCCCGTCGTTCGCCTCCGGTGGGGTGCTGGCGGGGCTGTTCGACGACGCAACGCTCTCCCAGTACAGGATCGGCGGCAAGGCGGTGATGGTCCCCTACTCGTCCGACGTGTCCAACGTGCTCTGGTACAACAAGCAGATCCTGGCCGACGCGGGCGTCCAGCCGCCCACCACCTGGGACGAGCTCCTCGCCGCCTGTGACACGCTCAACGCGAAGGGGATCATCCCGGTCGCTTCCGGCAACATGGACCTCCAGTCCACCGGCAACTGGATGGCCCACATGGTCTCCCGGGTCGTGGGCGAGGCGAGCTACGCCACCGTCCTCGGGGGGACCGGCAAGTTCGACACCCCCGAGTGGGAGCAGGCGTTCGGCTATATCACGGAGCTGGTCGATCATGCCTGCGTCAACGACAGCGTCAACGCGATCGACGAGAACGCCGGTACGCAGCTGTTCTTCCAGGGCAAGGCGGCGATGTACGCGGCCGGCTCCTCGCTCGTCGCCCAGGCGATCGACGAGGCACCGGACCTGGCCTTCGACTTCGTCAACCTGCCGTCCATGCCCGGCTCAGCCGGCAGGCAGGGCAGCGTCCTCGGCGCGGCGACGGGCTACATCGTCAACGCGAAGAGCGCCAAGCTCACCGGGGCAACCGGGTTCATGGCGCTCCTCAACAGCGATGCCGACGTTCAGGCCCTCATCGGGGCAGGGGTGACGCCGCTGGCCACCTCCGCGTCCGCGGGGGTAGACGTCGACAACCGGACGAGCCGGCTCAAGACGCTCCTCGACGAGGCGCCGGCGATCGTGCTGCCGCCCGACACGAGCTACGACCCGAAGGTGGCGGACGCCTTCTACACGGCCATCGCGACCGAGCTGGGCAGGCAGAGCTCGCCGTCCGAAGCCCTGGCCGAGCTCGACAGGACGCTCGGCCGCCAGTAGGAGAGCGCCGTCAGGGACCCCGGGACCTGCCTACGGTGAGCCCACCCGGGCAGAGGCCGCCTGGATCGCACGGAGGAGCGCGTTCCCGCCGCCGGTCGGGGTGGTCAGGTTGGGCTGCACGGACCCCACGATGAGCGTCGGGTGGAGCGTGACCTGGGCGAGTCGCCTGCCGGTGAAGGTCATCTCCACGAGCATCCCCTGCTGGGTCCGGGCGTCGTGGACGAGGTCGAAGACCAGGTTGCCCAGCGAGTAGACGATGAGCCGCCCGGACGTGACGCGGATGGGGCCCGCCCAGTGCGAGTGGCCGCCCAGGACGAGGTCGGCCCCGGCCTGCAGGAGCGCCGGGCCGAGCGTCGCCTGCTGCGACGTGATGCGGTCCGTGTACTCGATGCCCCAGTGCGGAACCACGATCACCACGTCCGCTCCGGCTGCGCGCGCCGCACGGATATCGGCTCGCGCTGCCGCGAGGGACAGGCGCGCCGCCCCGGCGGAGGTCGATGTCGCATTCGGGGTCGTGCCCACCCCGTTGTAGGCGAGGACCGCGATGCGCAGCCCCGCAGCGGACAGCCACGCCGGTCGACGCGCCACCGTGCTGTTGCGGCCGGCCCCGGCGTGCCGGATCCCGAGCGCGTCCAGGTTCCGGATCGTGTCCAGGACCCCTCGCGACCCGCCGTTTCGGATGTGGTTGTTGGCAAGCGAGACGACGTCGATCCCGGCGTTGCGCAGACCGGTCAGCAGCGCGGGATCCATCGTGAACACGAGGCCATGCGGGTGCCAGCGGAAGTTGTCCGGCGCGGGACCCTCGAGGTTCACCAGCGCCACGTCGGCCCGCTTGAGCAGGTTCCTGACTGTCCCCGGGGACCCGACGCGCGCGCCGCGCACGATGCGCAGCCCGGGCCAGCCACAGCAGAACGTGGAGCTGATGCGTGCCGTGCCGCCGTTCCAGGGGTAGTTGGCGCCCAGCCCGTCGATGACCGTGCGCTTGTACACGTAGCGGTCGAGCATGACGTCGCCGCCGGCCACCATCGTCCACAGCGACGCCGGCCCGAACGTGGACGGCCGGGCACCGGGCGGCTCCGGGACCTGCAGCGGCCAGGCGGCGAGATCCCGGATCCGCGTCTCGCCGAACAGCGTGACCCCGCCGACGGCGAGCGCGCGGACGGCGGGGGTCACGTCCTCCGCGCGGACAATGCCGAGGGCTGCCGGTGACTTCGCGATCCTGGTCCGGATGTCGCCGGGTAACATGGCACGGACGTTCGACGCGGGGCGCAGGCCGAGCGCGGCGGCGAGTGGCGCCAGATCCTCGGCCGAGACCAGCACCTCGCGCGGGTGGAGGCCCTGCCCGGTGAGCGCCGCGACCAGCGCGGCCCGGGTGATGGACCCCTCCGTCGACCAGGGCCCGGTGACCGGGACAAGCGGGACGAACACGGGCGAGGATGCCGACGGCGGAGTCGCGCCGGCCGGCGGGGCGACTGACGGGTCGGAGCCCGCGGTTTCGGTGGAGGCGGTCGGCGCCTCGGTCGGGCTGTCGGTCGGCGCCTCGGTCGGGCTGTCAGTCGGCGCCTCGGTCGGGCTGGCGGCCGGGCTGGCGGTCGGCGCCTCGGTTGTGTCAGCGACGAGGTTCGCCTGCACCTGGACGGAGCACCCCGCGGTGCTGCCAGCAAGCAGGAGCCCGGCAAGCGCGACCGCGAGAAGCCCAGCGGCACCACGGAACATCACGCCACCACCTTACCCGGCCGGCTGCCGTCGACGCGAGGGCCGGTTGACGCACGGCGCATGGGCGTTCTCCTTGCGGGCAGGGTCGGACGAGGGAGGACTGGTCCGGAGTAACCTCGTCAGCATGATGGTTCGTTCGCCCGCGGTCCGTCTGACCATGCGGGCCGCGCGTGTGCCGAAGGGGCGGTTCCTGCTCCTCGTCCCTGGCGGGATCGCGCTCCTCGCCGGCCTGGTCGGGGCGCTCGTGCTGCTGGGCACGTCGATACCGGCGGAGGCCGGCCGGCTCGGCGCCGACCATGGGCGGCTCATGACGCTGGGGTTCCTCGGCACGGTCATCGCCCTGGAGCGGGCGGTGGCCCTCGGCCGGCCCATGGGCTATGCGGCTA
>DATCGK010000538.1:0-22382 GCA_036508975.1 Candidatus Limnocylindrales bacterium | reverse complement strand
TGGCCCAGGTTCATGATCCGCCGCAGGTCCGCGCCGGTGGGCGTCGGCTCCACGGCCATGATGTCGTCCACGGCCTTGGCGGAGGCGATCAGGTGGCTGACCGGGCAGATCCCGCAGATGCGGGCCATGAGCGCCGGCATCTCGTGGACGGGTCGCCCCTGGGTGATCCGCTCGAAGCCGCGGAACTGGGTGACGTGGAAGTGGGCGTCAACGACCTCGCCGCGGTCGTCGAGCTGGATGGTGATCCGGGAATGGCCCTCGATCCGCGTGACGGGATCGATGACGATGGTCTGGCTCATGGCTGGCTCCCCGTCAGCGCCCGAACCGGGCGCCGGCCACCGCGGGGGTGCGGCCGGACAGCAGGTCGTCGAGCAGGGTGTAGATGAGGTCCGCGTGCGGCGGACAGCCGGGCAGGAAGACGTCCACCGGGACGACGCGGTTGATCGGCTGCGAGGTGGGCAACAACTTCGGCACCCACTGCGTGGGCACCTGCGGGTTGAGGTCCACGTTCTCCCGGTAGGCGCGGTCCAGCAGCGGGGCGACCCCGATCGGGTTCCGCATGCCGGGCACATTGGACGTGACGGCGCAGTCGCCGAACGCGATCAGCACCTTCGTCCGCTCGCGCACCTGGCGGATCCTGTGGAGGTCCTCCTCGCTGGAGACCGCCCCCTCCACGAGGCAGACGTCCACGTCCTGCGGGAACTCCTTGATGTCGACCAGCGGCCCGTAGACCAGGTCGGCGCGCTCGAAGATGTCCAGCAGCCGCTCGTCCAGGTCGATCAGGGACATGTGGCAGCCCGAGCAGCCGTCGAGCCAGACGGTGGCGACACGAGGCTTGCTCACAGCCCACGCTCCTCCTGGTGGACCCGCAGCCACGGCAGGAACGGGCGCTTGCTCTTGCTGCCGGCGGCCACGGGGCGACCCTTCTCGAACAGGGCACCGGTGGGGCAGACCTGGACGCACTTGCCGCAGCTCGTGCAGGTTGGCGATTCGCCCCAGGGGATCCCCATGTCCGTCTGGACGCGGGTCTCGAGGCCCCGGTGCATGACATCCCAGGTGTGGGCGCCCTCGATCTCGTCACAGACGCGGACGCAGCGCAGGCACAGGATGCAGCGGTTGTGGTCGATGGTGAACAGCTTGTGGCTGGCGTCGATGTCGACCCTGGGCATGATCCGCGGCAGTTCGAAGTGGGTCAGCGACAGGTCGTCTGCCAGGTCCTGGAGCTCGCAATGGTTGTTGGCCACGCACACCGCGCAGACGTGGTTCCGCTCCAGGAAGATCATCTCCGTCGCGACGCGCCGGTACTCCTGGAGCGTCTCCGAGTGGGCCGTGACCTGCATGCCCTCCGCGATCTGCGTCACACAGGCCGCGGCGAGCTTGGGCGAGCCCGCGATCTCTACCACGCACAGGCGGCAGGCGCCCCGATCGTGGATGCCGGGCAGGTGGCACAGGCCGGGGATGTCGATCCCGTTCTCCTCGGCCACGTCCATGATCGTCTGGCCTTCGGTCCCGGCCACGTCCCGGCCGTCGATGGTCAGGGTGTAGACGGTCGTCATGCCATCACCTCCGCCGGCTGCTCGATCGTGCAGACGCCGGCCGGGCAGACCCTGTCCACGATGTGGGCGAGGTACTCGTCCCGGAAGTAGCGCAGCGTGCTGAAGATCGGGTTGGGGGCGCCCTGGCCCAGGCCGCACAGCGACATCCGCTGCACGATGCCCGCCAGCCGCTCGAGCCGGGCCAGGTCGTCCAGCGTTGCCCTGCCCCGCGTGATCAGGTCCAGGAGCATCCAGAGCTGGGTCGTGCCCACGCGGCACGGGACGCACTTGCCGCAGGACTCGTCGCGGCAGAAGTCCATGAAGTACTTGGCCACGTCCACCATGCACGACGTGTCGTCCATCACGATCATGCCGCCCGAGCCCATGAACGAGCCGAGCTCGATCAGGGACTCGTAGCTGACGGGCATGTCCAAGTGCTCGGCGGGGATGCAGCCGCCCGATGGGCCGCCGGTCTGGACGGCCTTGAACGGCCGTCCGTCGACGATCCCGCCGCCGATGTCGTAGATGATCTCGCGGAGGCTCATCCCCATCGGGACCTCGACCAGCCCCGTGTTGACGATCCGGCCGGCGAGCGCGAACACCTTGGTGCCCTTGCTCTTGCCGATGCCGATGCCCGCGTACCATTCCGCGCCCTTGCGGACGATTGCCGGCACGTTGGCGAACGTCTCGACGTTGTTGATCAGCGTCGGACAGTCGAACAGGCCTTCGACCGCGGGGTACGGGGGCCGCGGTCTCGGCGTGCCGCGCTTGCCCTCGACGGACGCGATGAGGGCGGTCTCCTCGCCGCACACGAAGGCACCGGCGCCGAGGCGAATCTGGACGTCGAAGTTGAACGAGGTGTCGGCGATGCCGGAGCCGAGGAACCCGGCCCGCTGCGCGTTGCGGATGGCCGTGCGCAGGCGGGCGACCGCGAGCGGGTACTCAGCCCGGCAGTAGATGTAGCCCTCAGTGGCGTGCACGGCGAAGGCCGCGATGGCCATACCCTCGAGGACGCGGTACGGGTCGCTCTCCAGGACGCTGCGGTCCATGAACGCGCCCGGGTCACCCTCGTCGGCGTTGCAGATGACGTACTTCTGCTTGCCCTCGGCCTTGGCGACCGTCGTCCACTTGAGGCCCGTCGGGAACCCGGCCCCGCCGCGGCCGCGCAGGCCGCTCCGGGCGATCTCGTCACGGACCTCGGCCGAGGTCATCTCGCCCAGGACCTTCTGCAGGGCCTCGTAGCCGCCCCGCTCGAGGTAGTCCTCGAGGCTCTCCGGGTCGATCCGGCCCATGTTCTCCGTGGCCACCCGGAGCTGCTTCTCGAAGAACGGGCCCTGGGGCCTGGGCTGGTCCGTGGGCTTGACGGCCCTCAGGGCCTTGACGATCGGTCCGATCCCGTCCGGCTTGACCGCCGTGAAGAGCTGCCCCGTCTCCGGGATCTCCACCAGCGGACCCGCGGCACACAGGCCGAGGCAGCCGACGCGCTTGACCATGACGTCGGTGAGGCCCTTCTCCGCGGCCGTCTCGCCCAGGCGGAGCGTGATGTCGTGGGCCTGGGCCGACATGCAGCTGGCGGCCTCGCACACGTACGCGTGGGCTCGGACCGGAACCTCGTGGAGCTCCTCGGTGATCACGCGGCGGCGGATGGGCCGCGCCGCGGCCGGCTGCTCGCTCACATCGCCTCCAGCTGGGCGATCAGGTCGCCCGCGCTCACCTTGCCCTTGACGTCGCCGTCGATGATCGCGGCCGGTGCCAGGCTGCAGGCGCCGAGGCAGCGGGCCGTCAGCAGGGAGACCTTGCCATCCTCCGTCGTCTGCTTCGGCTTGATCCCCAGCGATCGCTCCAGGCCGGCGAGGATCTCCTTGGCACCGTTGATGTAGCAGGCGGTCCCCGTGCACACGACACAGGTGTGTTCGCCCTGCGGCTTCAGCGTGAAGAAGGAGTAGAAGGTCGCCACGCCGTAGACGCGCGAATGGGGAACGCCCAGGGTGTCGCCCACGTAGTGGAGGGCACCCTCGTCCAAGTAGCCGAACGCCTCCTGGGCGGCGTGGAGGGCCTCGATCAGGGCCGCGGGACGGTCGCCCATGCGACGCATCCGCGTCTCCACGATCTTCCAGCGCTTGTCGTCGCTCGGCGGCGACGGCTTTGTGTACAGAGCGGGCATGCCCTCCCTCCGGAGCGGGTGCGTGGGTAGCGTCGGGGCGCGGGCGCGATGCTTGCGTGGTGCCGGCGTGGTGCTTGCGTGGCGAGGCGGACCTCCCGGTCCGTCGGCTCCAATGCTAGTCGCCGGCTCAATGGCCGCCGGGTGCCGCGGGTCCCAACTCCGGTGGGACAGCCTGGGCCGCCCGGGGGCCTGCCGGTCCGCCGGCACGGGACCTATGGCCGGGGAAGGAAGCGGATCTGCGTTATGGGCACGACGGCCCTAGGCTGGCCCGTCCCACGGGGCGATTGTTCGCCCATGCAGACCCGCTGGCTGCAATTCGGCGTTTCGGTGGCGATCGGCGCCGCCGCGGCGGACGCGACACGGTCGCTCGGCATTCCGGGCGGCGGCGAGTGGATCGCGGCCTGCTGGATCGCGGGTGGCGTGGCAGCCACCCTCGGGCCGAGCTGGTTGTCGTTCGCCGGGTGCGTGACGGGCATCGTCCTGGCCACGGTCTACTTCGTGACGAGCGCGGGCCAGTACGGAGGCCTCGCCTGGCTGGTCGTGGCCTGCGAGGCCGCGATCCTGGGCCACGGGTTCCTCGTGCTGGCGTCCGTCAGGCGTGCCATCCGGGTTCGCACGCTCATCGATGCCCGGGTGATCGCCGGCTTGGGCACTGCGGCCGGCCTCGTCGTCCTGTTTGTGCTCATCGCCCAGGACTTCGCCCGCAACCCGCCGTAGCAGTGGCCGTCCCGTCGCCAGCCTGTCCCGGTCTGCGTCGGACAATGGTTGCGGGTGCACACGCGGGAAAGGTGGTGCCCCCGGCAGGACTCGAACCTGCGGCCAACTGCTTAGAAGGCAGCTGCTCTATCCGCTGAGCTACGGGGGCGTGCGCGCGCCAAGCCCGAGCCTATCAGCGCGGCAGCGCAGGTGCATCGGCGCTCTGGGACCTTCGCCCGCACGGATACGCCGCTTGACCGACTCACGGCGCCGAATCCTGCGTGCTACGCTTCGCGACCCTTCGTGCGGATGCCCAATCCGCGCAAGGGCCAGTCGAGCCCGGGAATGCCCGACCAGACCATCCGAACCAGACCACTCGCCGCCGGCCAGCTCGCCCTCGAGCTGCCGAGCGCATTGCCGGTCCTCGCCGTGGAGCCGGAGTGGAAGGACCAGGCCCGCCTCTGGGGTCATAGCCTCCACCCCATGTGCTCGTACCTCGCGAGCTTCCCGGCCTCGCTCGTGCACGCCTTCATCGCCCGCTACAGCCGGCCCGGCGACGTGGTCTTCGACCCGTTCTCCGGCCGCGGCACGGTGCCCCTACAGGCCGCCGCCGAGGGGCGCATCGGCATCGGCAACGACCTCAATCCCCTTGCCCACGTGCTGACGGCGGCCAAGCTGGAGCCCGCCACCGCGGCCGAGACCCGGACCCGCCTCGCCGCCCTGCGCCTGGCGTGGGCCGCGGACGCCCCGGCCTGGCTGGCCCTCGCCGAGCGCGCGATCCGCCGCCCGGGTCACCCGTCCGCCTTCGTCCCCGCCGCCGGCAGCGGGGCGGGGCCCGACGCCCGGGCCGAGGCACTCCCGGACGAGGTCGCCCTCGCCTTCCACCCGCGCACCCTCGGACAGCTGCTCCTGGTGCGCTCGCACCTGCGCCTGGACGACCGAACGGACCGCTTCCTCGCGGGCGCGCTGGCCGGCGTGCTCCACGGCAAGACCCCGTCCTACCTGTCGACGATCATGCCCAACACGTTCAGCATGGCCCCGAGGTACGTGCGCGACTACGTGGCGAGGAGCGGCTACGAGCCGCCGGCCCGCGACGTGTTCGACGCCCTCGCGGCGAAGCTCGACCGCCTCTACCGCCAGCCCCTGCCCCCGACGACCGGCGTCGCGCTCCTGGGCGATGCCCGCACGGCCGGCCACCGCGCCCGGGCCGCGCTGCGTTCTCGCGGCCTGCCGGACCGTGTCCGTCTCGTCGTCACCTCGCCGCCGTACATGCGCGTGCTCAAGTACGGCTACTACAACTGGCTCCGGACCTGGCTCCTGGGCTTCGATGCGCGCCTGATCGACGCCACGCTGGACGACGCCCACCACCGGGAGCCGTACCTCGCCTTCCTGCGCGAGGTCCTCACGGACCTTCGGCCCGCGATGGCCGACGATGGCATCGCCGTCATCGTGATCGGGGACGTGGAGATGGACCGCGGCAAGCCCTCCACGTCGGGCATCGGCCTCGCGGAGCGGGCTTGGGAAGAGGCAGCATTCCCCGCGGGCTACCGGCTCGCCGGCCTGGTCCGCGACGAGGTCGCCGCGAACCGCAAGATGACCCGCCTCTGGGGCGAGCAGGCCGGGCGAGCGACGAAGACGGACCGGATCCTGGTCCTGGGCGCCAGCGAGGTGGGCCGTCGCCGGGCCCTGGCCTCGGCCGACCTGCCGGTCGACTGGACCTGGCCGCCCACGAGGCTCCGTTCGCTCTGAGCGGTGCGGGCCAGGTGCGTCGCGGGGCGGAGGTGCGTCTCGGGGCCGGGGTGCGCCGGGAGTGCCCTCAAGGCGCCCGCGCTTGGGCTAGGATGGCCCAGCGATGAACCAGATGTATCCCCCGTCCGACCTGGCCTCGATGGACCCGCTGGTCCTCATGAAGAACCTCGATCACGTCCGGATGACCAGCCGGCGCCTGTCGTACATCCTCCATCAGCAGGTCCACCTCTACACGCCCGAGGCGAACCAACTGCGCGAGCAGATCGACCGCTACGTCGAGGCCGAGCGCCAGATCGAGAGCGAGATGGCCCGCAGGCGCATCCGGGCCTGACGGCCGGCACCCGGTCCGCCCGGGCGCGCCCTTGGCGCCGCGGGTCCCATCGGCGCCGCGGGTCCGGGTTACCCCGCTGCCGGGTCAGGCGGCGGTGCTCGCGTGGGCGACCTCGCACACCGGGGCAACCTCGCCCGCCTGTGCCGCCTCCAGCGCCACCACGCGTGCCGCGCGCCGCGCCGCCTGCTCCTCGCTCGCGATCCGCGCAACCAGCGCCGCCAGGCGAGGTGTCCCGAACAGGCTGAACCCGACCCCGATCTCCGCCAGCGCGTCGTGGCCCATGCCCCGGAAGAGCCCGCGCGTCGCGACCGCGCACATCTCGTCATACAGCTCCGGCCACCCCACGCGACGGCGCTGGTAGCAGAATCGCACGAAGGCCTCGGCCTCGGGCGTCGACGGGCATGTGGGGCCGACGGGCAGCATCGATACGGGTCCTCCTCTCCCTGGAGCGCGCTGGAACGGCCGGTGGTGGGGCGGGGTGTGCCCGACCCTCGGCGCAACGGTCGGGGCCGCCGTCGGGGCCGTTCTCCCTTGGGTTCACCCCCGGCTCCGGCGACCCCCGCATCCTACTGCGCCGGAGGCCTCTGCCGGAAGGGGCTTCTCCACGATGTTGCCCACAGACTTGTCCACACCCCGCCACCTTGCGTGGACAGTCCCGGGCAGGCCCGCGGATCCTGTGGATCGCAGGGCGCCCGGACCCGCTACCGGGACCCGCTACCGGGACCCGCCACCGGGACCCGTTGCCCGGATCCACCACAGGATCCCCTAGAAGATCCCGGGGCGGATCTCCAGGCCCAGGCCGGGCCGGTCGGCGAGGTGCCAGTGCTTGCCGGGGTCCAGCTCCAGGCCGGAGACCGGGTCGTCGGCCAGGAGCAGGCAGCCATCGAGGTCAAGCCACTCGGCCAGCGGCGCCACGGCAGCGGAGGCGGCGATCCCGATGGACGTCTCCTCCATGCAGCCGATGAACGTCCGGAAGCCGAGGGCATTCGCCCGCTCCAGCATCCGCCGGGCAGGACCGATGCCGCCACACTTGGCGAGCTTGACGTTGATCCCGTCCACGACACCGACCAGCGCATCCAGGTCATCGATGAAGACCGCGCTCTCGTCCGCCACCAGCGGCAGGGACGAACGCTCCTGGAGCTCGCGCAGCTGGTCCAGCCGGCCGGCCGGGAAGGGCTGCTCGATCAGCTCCACGCCCAGCCGCTCCAGCTCCGGAAGCAGGGCGACCGCGTCCTCCGGTGTCCAACCCGTGTTCGCATCGATGCGGATCGGCCCGCCGAAGACGGCCCGGACGGCCTCCAGCGTCGCCAGGTCCGAAGAGCCGCCGAGTTTGATCTTGAGGGCGGGGAAGGCCGCCGCGCGGCCCGCTCGCTCGGCCACCACCGACGGCGCGTCGATCCCCAGCGTGAAGTCCGTCGGCGGTATCGGGGCGTCGATCCCCAGCAGCTCCCGGATCGGCAGCCCGAGGCGCTTCCCGACGAGGTCGTGGAGGGCGATGTCCACCGCGCACTTGGCGCCGCCGTGGTTGCCGATCGCCGCCGTCATGAGCGCCTCGGCCGCCACCAGGGCCGCCCGAGCCTCGTCCACGGGCCCGCGGAGCGCCGGCGCCAGGGGCTCCAGCGCCTCGAGCAGGAGCGGGACCACCGCGGCGATCGTGGCCGGCGTCTCGCCATAGTAGGTGTCCGGGTAACCCTCGCCCAGGCCAACGGGACCTTCGGGACCGTCGACATCGTCCCGGAGCTCGGCGACAACGGTGGTCACCGTCCGGCCCTCGCCGTGCGTCGCGCGGGCGATCACGAACGGGTCGCGCAGGGGCAGGACCAGCGTGCGCAGGCGGATCGAGAACGTCATGCCGGGACCCCCTCGCTCACGGCGGACACCACCCACGGCAGCGCATCCACGGCCGCCTCGAGTCGGGCCCAGAGCGCTTCGCCCCCGAAGCGGACCGGGTCGTCGCACGGGATCCCGGTCTCGGCCTCGGTGGCCGCGATGGCCGCGCGGGCCTCGGCCTCGTCCGGGATCCGCGACGTGTTGAGCGCGACCGCGACCACCTTCGAGGGCGCCACCAGTCCCGCCACCTCCTCGTGGATGCGGATGAAATCGGGCAGCGGCTGCATCGGGAAGATCCGGTCCGGCAGGTGCTCGAAGTCGTGGTCGGCCAGGCCCGGCATGTGCACGAGGACCATCGCCTGGGGTGTGAACCCATGGATCAGGCCGAGGGTCACGGACGAGTACGCGGGATGGTCCAGCGACCCCTGCCCCTCCACGATGACCCAGTCGCCGCGCCGCTCACCCTCCTCGCACAGCCACTCGCAGGTGCCCTGGACGAAGTCCGAGACCACGCGGTCCACGGCCACGCCCCAGCCCTCGATCATCATCCCGGTCTGCCCGGTGGGCACGAACGAGGCGGATCGTCCGTGCACCAGCGCACTGCGCCGCAGCTCCAGCGCCACGGCCATCTTCCCGATGGCGCAGTCCGTGCCCACGGTGAGGATCACCCGCTTGCCCGGCTCGTGCCGCCGCCCCACGGACGTCTCCATCCGCTCGGGTGGCCGCCGGTAGTCCGTGATCCGGACGCCGGCGGAGCGGGCGGCGTCGGCGAACTCGGGGTCGTCGCCCAGGAAGGTATGCAGGCCGGACAGGATGTCGAGCCCGGACCGGATGGCGGAGAGGATGACCGAGCGCCATTCGTCCGGGAGCCGGCCGCCGGTGGGGGCGATGCCGATCAGGAGCGCGTTGGCCCGCGGGACGAAGCCCAGCGCCTCGCTCAGGGATGCGACGATCGGGACGTCGAAGCGGCCCGAGTCCCCCAGCCACTCGCGCACGTTGCGGCCGGCCTGCGTGGAGTCGATGACCGCGATGACCTTGTCCTGGCCGAAGCGGATGACACCCATGGCGGTCTTGCCGTGGTGGTAGCCGAAGTTGCCCTCGGCAAGGATCACGAGGCGGCGATCGGGAGTCGACGACATGGGCTCATCCAGCGGGTTGTGGCGGGGACCGGCCGAGTCTAGGTCATCGGCCGGGATGTGGGTCGCCGCGCCCGGCACGAGAAACGCCCCCGGGGCGCGGCCGGGGGCGTCGGGTGAAGTCGCTGGTACCGCATATCGGATTCGAACCGATGATCTCCGCCTTGAGAGGGCGGTGTCCTGGGCCTCTAGACGAATGCGGCTCCGGGATGGCCAACCGGGTCGGCCGGGCGGCAGGATAGCAGGGCGCGCGCCGAGCCCGCAACCGCCGGGAGTTCCTGCAGGCGTGCGGACGGGCCGCTCAGAGGCGGTTCGTCTCGAGGAACGTGCGGAGCGTCTCCGCCACCTGGAGGTAGCTCTGCTCCCCCAGCACCAGGCCGAAATGGGAGTGCGCGCCGAAGGGCTCGTAGGCCGCGCCCAGCCACTCCGCGAGCCGTTCCACGTCGGGTTCCGGCACGTAGATGTCGAGGCCGGCGCCGATCACGAGACGCGGCACGTCCGGCAGCGCTGACCGGTCCACGGGCACGCCCGCCAGCACCTGGCGGCGCGCACGACCGGACTCGAACGCCTTCTGGCCCAGCATGTGCTGGATCCGGAGGACGTCCGCGAGAGAGAGATCCCGGTGCTCGCGGATCAGCCTCTCGGGCAGGGTCTCCCAGCCAAGCTCGGCGCGGCCGTAGGCATCCGGGATGTCACGCACCACGTGCGGGCGAACGGGATCGCGAAGCTCCTTCGGGAGCTCGGGAGCGATGAGCACGTGGGCGGAGACGGGCGCGCGCTCGATGGCCTTGAGCACGAGGAGGCCTCCCAGTCCGTGCCCCACGGCCACCGTGGTCGGGCCCAGCCGCTCGAGAGCCGCGATCACGTCCTCCGTGTACGACTCGATGTCGAGGGTTGCCGGATCGGCGGTCTGGGACCAGTAGTGGTTGCGCAGGTTGAGGGCATGGCCCTCCCAGCCGCGGCCAGCGAAGTGGTGCAGGTATCGCTCCCAGACCCACGAGCCGCCGAGCTCGCCGTGGACGAACAGGAGCGGCTTCCGGCGCGAACGCCGCTCGGGCAGCCAGGACTCGATGTACAGGCCCCGTTCCGTGAGCTCGATCTCGTCCTTGCGAACGGGTCGGCCGCCGGACCCGTTCCGGGCGAGGAGGCGGTCGGAGCTGGTGGTATCGGTCATCGGTCCGTCACTGGGGCTACCACTCGTGCGGGTTGAGCACGAGCCCGGTCAGGGCCTTGGGATAGAGGTAGGTGGACTTCTGCGGCATCACGTCACCATCGCGAGCGACGGCGAGGATGGACGCCACGGGCGTGGGCTCGAGCAGGAACGCGGCGTCCGCGCCGTCGGTACCGGCGGCCACGCTGGCCGCAGCTTCGCCCGCCGACTTCACGTAAGCGATACGCCGCCCGTCTGCCACGGCAGTCGCGTCGATACCGAGCAGCCTGTCGAGCGCGGTCCCCAGCAGCGAGACATCGAGCGCCCTCACGGCGTCGCCGCCGGACCCGAGCCCCGCGAAGGCCGCCCGGTTCGCGTCCAGGAGCCAGGCACCCTCCCTGGTCAAGAGTCCGAACCGGCCGTCGCCGCCCGCGAGCCCGCCGGCCGCGCCAAACCGCTCGACCAGCGCGTCGGACGTCGCCGGCGTCACGGTGAACAGGCGCGGCAGGCCGTCGCGCAGGCGCTCCAGGCCGGACTCCCCCAGCCCGCGCACGACGCGGTGCGTCGGCAGGACGGTCAGGTCGTCCGCGGCGTCCAGCAACAGCATCAGCACGAAGTCGTAGGAGGGGTCCTGCTCGCCGGTGTGGTTCGAGCGCCGCTCATCCCGGTAGCGAACGGCGGTCTCGTACCGGTGGTGCCCGTCCGCGATGAACACCGGACCCGCGCCGGCGACCGAGCACAGACGCGCGGCGACGCCGGCCTCCCCCTCGTCGGGGACGGCCCACAGGCGATGCCGCACCCGATCGTCATCCACGACATCCAGGACGGACGTTCCGGCGGTCACCGTCCTCAGCGCGGCCGCGGCCGTCCGGCCCGGGTCCTCGTAGAGCGCCACCACGGGCGAGGTGTTGATCCCCGCGGCTCGCAGGAGCCGGTACCGGTCCTCCTTGGGTCCCGACAGTGTCCTCTCGTGCGGCAGCACGCCGCTTCCCGGCCCGAACGGCTCGATCAGGAGGCGCGCGAAGAAGCCGCGCTGCGTCCGGTCAACCGTGGTCCCTGGCACGCGGTAGGCCTGCTCGTAGACATAGACCGAGGGCTTGGGGTCCTTGCGCAGCGTCCCGTCCTGGCGCCACGCGGCGAGCGTCCGCGCCACCCGCCGGTAGCGCTCGTCCGGGTCCTCGCCGGGCACCACCTGCGGCAGGTCGAGCCGCACCGCGTTGCGCGGATGACGCGCGAGCAGCTCCCGGTGCAGCTCCGGGCCGATGACGTCATACGGCGGCGCGACGAGCGCCGCAGGGTCCCCGGCGACCTCGGGGTCGTAGCGGAGCGCGCGGAAGGGTCTGATTTCGGGCACGAGTTCCTCTGGATCGCGAGATCCGGGCGCGGCTGCGATCGCTCTGACGGTGGTGGATGCGGGTCGATGCGGACAGATCCGGGGCGCCTGCATCGTACGATAGGCGCGGTCGAACGGCCACCATGGGGGAGTCCGGCCTGGCCATGATCCCCGGGGGCGCACGCCCTGCAACTTTTCCAGTCGTCCGCGCGTCGATCCTTCGACCTTCCCAATGCCCGAGGACGAGGAACCCGAGTGCCGCTGCCCCGCCTTCCCAGGTCCGCCCGCATCACGTCGGGCATCGCGGCCGCACTCTTCGCGCTGGTCGCGCTGCTACCCGTCGTGCCAAGTGCCGTGGCGGCCGACGGATTCAGCATGACCGCCCACGCGCTCCTCCAGGGTCACGTCCGCACCGGATCCTGGTTCGCCGTGGCGGTGGACGTCGAGAACACCGGCCCGACAGTGACGGGCGAACTCCGGATCAACGGTGGCGTGGACTCCAGGACGAGGTTCGGCACTCCGGTGGAGCTCGCGACGGGATCCCGCAAGCAGTACATCCTGTATGCCCAGCCGCCCAGCTTCGGCGGCACCATGACGGTCCAGCTGGTCAGCGGGACGACGATCGTGGCCGAGGCCAAGGTCGCGATCGCCCTCCACGACCAGCAGCAGCTCGTGGTCGGCATCGTGTCCGAGAACCCGGCCAGGATCGTCGGCGAGCTGGACCTGCTGCCGAGCCAGAACCTCACACAGCCCACGATCATCCCGCTGTCCCCCGGCGACCTCCCCGAGCGGATCCAGGCCTGGTCGGTCCTCGACCGCCTGATCTGGCAGGACGTCGACACCTCGCAGCTGACACCGGGCCAGCTTGCGGCGCTGCGGACGTGGGTGGCCGGAGGCGGGCGCCTCGTGATCATCGGCGGCACCGCCGGCGCGGATTCGCTGACCGGCCTCCCGGACGACCTTCTCCCCTACCGCCCGACCGGAACCCTCGACATCGATCCGTCGGTCCTCCGGTCGCTGCTGGGCACCATCCCGGCGAGTGCAACCACCCTACCGGCCTACGCGGGCGAGCTCATCGCCGGCAGGGCGCTCGCCACCTCCGGTGATCGGGTGGTCGCCGCCGACCGGCGTTTCGGCGCCGGCTCGGTCACGCTGCTGGGCTTCGACCCCACCACGTCCTGGATCGCGGCCGGGGACACCATCGACACCCCCCTCTGGCGCCGGCTGCTGCCCACGCGGACGGGCGGGATCGTCTCGCTCAGCGATGACTCGACGATCGTCGCGGCGGTCTCCAACATACCCAGCCTCGCGTTGCCGCCGATCGGCGGCCTACTCGTCCTCCTGTTCGGGTACATCCTCCTCGTCGGGCCGGTCAACTACCTGGTGCTCCGCCGTCTCGACCGTCGGGAGTGGGCGTGGATCACGGTGCCGGCGCTGATCGCGGTGTTCACGGTGGGCTCGTTCGGGATCGGGGCGGTGCTCCGTGGCTCGGACGTCATCGTCCACGAGGTGGGGATCGTCCGCGGCGCCGCCGGCACGGATCAGGCCACCGTCCAGTCGTACCTCGGTATCTTCAGCCCGTCGCGGGCCACGTTCCAGGTCCGCGTCTCCGGCGACGCGCTCCTGTCCACCCCCATGAGCGGCGACAGCTTCGGGACCGGCACGTCCGCGGCCCTTGACGTCCTCCAGGGTGATCCGTCCCGGATCCGGGACCTGTCCGTCGGGTTCGGATCCATGCGCACGGTGCGTGCGGAGGGCGGCGCGACCGGACCCGTCGTGGAGGGTGACCTGCGGCTCGAGGGCGGCCGGATCCTCGGCACCGTGACCAACCACTCGAACCGGGTGCTGCTCGCCCCCGCCATCGTGCTGGGCTCGTCGGCCGTCCAGCTCCGGGACCTCGCCCCGGGCGAGGTCGCCGACGTGAACCTCGCCATCACGAACAACATGAACCAGACATCGCTCTCGGACAAGGTCGTCGGCCAGGTCAACTGGAACGGCATGTCGATGTCCGAGGAGGACCAGCGCAGGATGGTCCGCCGCTCGGTGATCGACCAGATCTCCATGGACCCCATGACCGGCTTCCCGTCCTCGCTGGCCGGCGACTCCGCCATGCTCCTGGCCTGGGGCTCGGAGCCGGTCGTCCCGCTGGAGATCGACGGGGAACACGTTCGCCGCGAGGCCAACGTCCTGTACGAGGTCCCGCTGTCGCTCAGCGTCAAGGGGAGCACGGTGTTCCGCAACGACCTGCTCCGCAGCAGCATCGTGGAGGCGAACGCCAACGGCTACGGAAAGGATCCGTGGACGATCAGCCTGGGCACCGGCGATCTGCGCCTCGCCTACCGGCCGATCGCGTTCGAGGGCAGGTTCGACGCCACGTCGGTGACGCTCGCGATGACGTCCGGCGGCGACACCACGATGCCCGCCGGCGCGCCCATCGCCCTTGGGGAGGCGGTTCGCTGCGACCCCGGCAGCGCAGGGTGTGTCGTGGCCCGGGACGGCCTGCCGGAGCTCGAGGTCCTCGACGTCCGCACCGGCACCTGGATCCAGTTCGAGCACCTGAAGCAGGGCGTCGTCTACGGGCTCCCGGACGCGGCCCGCTGGGTGGACCCGTCCAGCGGGGAGCTCCAGGTCCGGTTCGTCAACCCCAGCCAGGACAGCCTCGGGTTCCAGTTCCCGGTCGTGCTCGAGGGGACGGTCCGATGACCGGGATCGTCCGCGCCACGGGGCTCGTCAAGCGCTACGACCGGACCGTCGCCGTCGCCGGCCTGGACCTCGACGTCGCCGAGGGCGAGATCTTCGGCCTCGTCGGCCCGAACGGTGCCGGCAAGACCACCACCCTGCGCATCCTCGCCACGCTCCTCGTCCCCGACAGCGGCGACGCTGAGATTGCCGGCGCCTCCGTGCGCAGGAACCCGAACGACGTCCGCCGCGTCCTCGGCTTCATGCCGGACTCGTTCGGGGTCTACGACGACATGAAGGTCTGGGAGTACCTGGATTTCTTCGCCCGCTGCTACGGCATCAACGCCGAGCGGCGGCGGCGCATGATCGGCGACCTCCTGGAGCTGGTGGACCTGGGCTCGAAGCGTGACGTCTACGTCGCGGGGCTCTCGCGCGGCATGCAGCAGCGCCTCTGCCTCGCTCACGCGCTGGTCCACGACCCGGCCGTCCTCCTCCTGGACGAGCCGGCGTCGGGCCTCGACCCGCGCGCCCGGGTCGAGCTCCGGGAGCTGCTGCGCGAGCTCCGGTCCCTCGGCAAGACGATCCTCGTCTCGTCCCATATCCTCCCGGAGCTCGAGGAGCTGTGCACCTCCGTGGCGATCATCGACCGCGGGCAGGTGCTCGCCCACGGGCGCGTCGCCGACATCGAGCGGCGCCTCCGGGTGGGTGCGGTCTTCCGGATCCGGGTGCTGGGCGAGCGCGAGGCCCACGAGGCCGCGCAGGCGTGGTTCGCCGGCCAGCCGGACGTGGTGACCTCGGACCTGCTCGACGACGGCCAGATCGAGATCGGCTTCCACGGCGACGACGAGGGCTCTGCCCGGCTGCTGGCAACGGCCGTCGGTGCCGGCCTGCGGGTCGCCACCTTCTCCCGGGCGGCGAGCGACCTCGAGGAGCTCTTCCTCCAGATCACGGCGCCCGACGCGATCGCGACCGGGGTGCCGGCGTGACCGCGTTCACCGGATCCCGCCGCCTGCGCTCGCTCCGCGATGTCGGGACCGGCATCGCCGCCGTGGGTGTCAAGGAGCTGCGCGGCCGGATGCGCGGCCGGCGGGCCTTCGTGGTGCTCACGGTCCACCTGCTGCTCGTCGCCGGCTTCGCGTGGATGATCGAAGGGCTTGCCGAACGGTCGGTCGTCTTCGGCGGCTCCTTCTCCGCCTCCGCCGATATCGGGCGCCAGATGTTCGCGGCGCTGCTCGTGCTCCTGACCCTCATCGTCCTGGTGCTCGCGCCCGCGTCAACCGCCGGGGCCATCAGCCTGGAGCGCGAGAAGCAGACGCTGGACCTGCTCACGACGACGCCGATCTCCTCGCTGGCGATCATCCTGGGCAAGCTGCTGTCCGCGCTCAGCTGGGTGTTCCTCCTGCTCCTCGCCTCGATCCCGGTGACCGCGCTCGTCTTCACGCTCGGCGGCGTGGGCCCCGACGACATGATCAAGGGCTACCTCGTGCTGGTCGGGACGGCGCTGGCCTACGGGTCGATCGGCCTGTTCGTCTCGGCGCTCGTGAAGCGGACCCAGGCCGCCACCGTCATCAACCTGGTGACCGTGCTCGCGCTCACCGCCGGGACGACGTTCCTCTTCGTGTTCTGGTTGGTGATGGCCTCCAACAGCGGCGTCCCTGTCGACCAGAGCAGGGGCAACGCCGGCCCGCTCGAGTCGCTCACGCAGCACCCGCCCGAGGCCCTGCTGTGGCTCAACCCGTTCGTCGCCCAGATCGACGTCATCTGCGGCACCGAGACCGGGTTCGGCGGCTCCTGCTCGATCGTCAGCGGCGTGACCAACGCGCCCGGAGCAGTCAACCAGGTGGGTGGCCCGGACCAGCCGTTCGGGGTCGGCCGCGACACGTACTGGCCGCGCAGCCTGGCCGCGATGGCCGCCCTCTCGATCGTGCTGGTCGTCCTGTCCGTCCAGCTCGTCTCGCCGACCCGCCGCTGGCGCTTCCGCTTGCCACGCCCACGTCGCCGGCCCGCGGGGAGTGATGCCTGATGCCGATCCTGCCGAACGTGCGCCTCTCCCGCCGGACCGCGGCCGCCACCCCGGGGCCCCTGGTCCCGGCCGACCCCGCCTCGCTCGGCGTTGCGCTGGACCCCGCGCTGGCGGCGATCCGCGCCGGCCTCGCCGTCCACCGGCGCCGACTGTGGCTGCGCCGGGCGGTGCGGCGTGCGTGGTCCGTGTTGGCCGCGGTGGCCCTTGCGGAGCTGGCCCTGGCGGTCCTCCAGAGGCTGCTCCCCCTGGAGAACGCCCCGCTCGTTGCCCTGGCGCTCCCCGGCCTCGGGCTGCTGGTGCTGCTGTTGCTCGTGGTCCGGGTGCTGCCGACCCTCGGCGAGACCGCCCTGGCCGTGGATACCGAAGGCGGTGCCGGCGACGCGGTCGCCTCCGCGCTCGCGTTCGCAGGGTCGATGCCGTCGTCGGCCGGTCCGGCCGCGGCCGGTGACGACGAGACGATCGTGGTCGGGGCAGGGTTCGACCTCCACGACGCCGAGGCCCACTTCGTCCGTCGCCAGCGGCGCGACGCCCTCTCCAGGCTGCGCGCCGTGGACCCGCGGCTGTTCCGGCCCCGCCTCGCCCGCCGACCGGCGCTGGTCGCGCTGATCGCCACCGCGCTGGTGGTGCCGGCCATCTTCCTGCCCAACCCGCAGGACCTCGTCATCGCCCAGCAGCGGCAGATCCGCGCGGAGGCCGAGCGCCAGGCCGAGCATATCGACCAGGTGGCCAAGGACCTGGAGGCCAAGGGCGCCGGTGTTGGCGACCCCCGCACGCAACTCGCCCTGGAGCTCCGCCAGCTGGCCGAGCGCCTCCGGACGAACCCTGGCGACCTCGACCTCAATCTCGGACAGCTGGGCGCTGTGGAGGATAACGTCCGGGCACAGCTGGACTCGGGCAACGAGCAGCGGGCCGCCACGCTCGCATCGCTCTCCCGGTCTCTCTCGCGCACGGCCACCGGCAACCCCCAGGCCAACTCCGGCGGGGACCCGAAGCAGACCCACCAGGACCTCTCGAAGCTCGGCGACCAGGTCGGCACGATGACCCAGGCGGAGCGTGACGCGCTCGCCAAGGAGCTCGCCGCCCTGCAGGGCGCGGCCAGCCAGGCAGACGGAGCCGCCGGGCAGGCGCTCAAGGATGCCGCCTCGAGCCTGGCCCAGGGTGACAACGCCGGCGCCAAGGCAGCCCTCAACCGCCTTGGCGAGGCGCTCGATGCCGCCGGCACGCGGGTCCAGGTCAACCGAGACCTGGCGTCAGCGGCCTCGAACCTCCAGGACGCCCGGCGCGATCTCGCCAACGCCGGCGGCCAGCAGGGCCAGCCCGGCAACCAGACTGGCCAGCAGGGCCAGGGGCAGCAGGGTCAGGGGCAGCAGGGTCAGGGGCAGCCGGGCGGTTCCCCTGGCGCCTCCCCGGGCAGCGGACAGGCCGGCGGATCGCCCGGCGCGTCATCCGGCACGTCGTCCGGCACGGGCCAGGGCAGCGGACAGCCCGGGGCCTCCTCGGGCACCGGCCAAGGGCAGGGGCAGGGGCAGGGTCAAGGTCAAGGTCAAGGCCAGGGCCAGGGCCAAGGCCAGGGTCAGGGCGGCGGCTCCCTCGGCGGCGGCGGTTCGAACGCGTCGCACCTCGGGTCCGGCACGTCGCAGGGCATGCCCGGCGGTCCCACCAACCCGAACCGGCCCAGCCAGCTCGGCCCGGACCTGGGCTCCGTGTACGCGCCCTTCGACCGCCTCGGCAAGCCCGGCGACCCCTCGTACGTCGCCGGCACCGGTGGTGATGGCCAGACCCAACAGGGCAGCCAGCAGGGCCAGGGCTCCAACAACGGCTCCTACGTCCCCTACCAGCAGGTCTACAGCGACTTCTACCAGTACGCACTGACGACCCTCGACCGCTCCTACGTCCCGATCTCCGTGAAGGACTACGTGCGCAACTACTTCAGCTCGCTCGATCCCGGCAACTAGACCGACGGCCGGACCCCGCGAGCCGGCCCCTCGCTCCGCCACCGGAGGACCCATGGACGCAACCACCGCCACCCAGCCCGGCGCCACCCCGGAGACGCCGGCGAGGCTTGCCCCCGAGGCGTTCGCCGAGCGCGCCCGCGCCATCGAGACCGAGGTCGGGAAGGTCATCGTCGGCCAGCAGGAGCTGGTCCGGCAGACCCTCGTCGGGCTGCTTGCCAACAGCCACGTCCTCCTCGAGGGCGTTCCGGGCCTGGGCAAGACGATGCTCGTGCGCACGATCGCCGACGTCATCGACTGCCGGTTCAGCCGGATCCAGTTCACGCCGGACCTGATGCCGGCCGACATCACCGGCACCAACATCCTCGTCGAGGAGGGTGGATCCCGGGTCTTCAGGTTCCAGCAGGGCCCGGTCTTCGCCAACCTCGTCCTCGCCGACGAGATCAACCGCGCCACGCCCAAGACCCAGTCCTCGCTGCTGGAGGCGATGCAGGAGCACCAGGTGACGGTGGCCCGCCACCGCTACACGCTGGAGCCCCCGTTCTTCGTGCTCGCCACGCAGAACCCGCTCGAGATGGAGGGGACGTATCCCCTTCCCGAGGCCCAGCTCGACCGGTTCCTGCTCAAGGTCATGGTCCCCTTCCCGGGCGAGGAGGACCTGGCCCTGATCGTCGACCGGACCACCGGTGCCGATGCCCCGACGGCGCGGCCCGTTGCCACGGCCACCGAGATCGTGGAGATGCAGCGGCTCGCCCGCGCCGTCCCGATCGCCCCCCACGTGACGGCCTACGCCGTCGCGGTCCTCTCGGCCACGCACCCGGATAGCAGGCGGGCTCCCTCACTCGTGCGCCAGTACGTGCGCTACGGCGGCTCGCCGCGAGGAGCCCAGGCGCTCGTGGCGGCCGGCAAGATCCTGGCGCTCATGGACGGCCGCTTCAACGTGTCGGTGGATGACGTGCGGGCCGCGGCGCTGCCCGCCCTCCGTCATCGCGTCATCCTCAACTTCGAGGGCGAGGCCGAGGGGGTCACGTCGGAAGCCGTCGTCCTCGGGATCCTGGACGAGGTGTCGCCGCCCGCCGTTGAGTAGGCAGGCCCGGCGACCGCACGATCATGGCCCTCTCCCCCACCCCGCCGACCGAGCCATCCGCCGAGCGGACGCCGGATGCGCCGGCTCCCGCGAAGGGAGCCGGGACGAAGGCGTTCCTGCCCAACGCGCTGGACCCCACTGTCTTCGACGAGGGGTTCCTGCGCCAGCTCGAGCGGCTCGGGGTGCTCATGAAGCAGCCAGTCCGGGGCGGGCTCAAGGGCGGACGGCGGAGCGTCAAGCGAGGCCAGTCCGTGGAGTTCGCGGACTACCGGGACTACGCGCTGGGCGATGACCTCCGCCAGCTGGACTGGAACGTCTACGCACGCCTGGAGAAGCTGTTCGTCAAGCTGTTCATCGAGGAGGAGGACGTCACGATCACGTTCCTCCTCGACGCCAGCCCGTCGATGGCCTTCGGCAAGCCGGAGAAGCTGCTGTTCGCCAAGCGGGCGGCGGCGGCGCTCGGCTACATCGCGCTCGCCGGCGAGGACCGCGTCGTCGTGGCGGCGCTCACCGGACGGACGGCCCGGCGCCAGGGCGGCCTGCGCGGGTCTGGGCGCGTCTTCCGCCTGCTCGCGAACCTGTCCACGATCCAGCCCGTGGCGGGCCCAACGGACCTCCTGGCGAGCGCCCGCCACGCGGCGGCGATGATCCCGGGCCGCGGCGTGATCGTCCTGATCTCGGACCTGCTGGACCCGGCGGCGGACCGCGTGATCCGGGAGCTGGCGGCCACGGGCTCCGAGCTGATCGTGCTCCATGCGCTCTCCCCGGACGAGCTGGACCCGCCGCTCGAGGGCGACCTCAAGCTCGTGGACAGCGAGAGCGGCGAGGGGATCGACGTCACGGTGGACCTCGCGACGCTCGACGACTACAGGGCGCGCCTTGCGGCGTGGCAGGAGGGCCTGGCCGACCTCGCTGCCAAGCGCCGCGCGTCGTACGTGGCGATCTCCACCGACACGCCGCTGGCGGACCTCGTGTTTGCCGAGCTGCGTCGCCGCCGGGTCGTCGGGTAGGGCCGGGCGATGCCGCTCCTCACGCCGCTGGCGCTCGCCGGGCTGCTGTTCGTGCCCGTCGTCATCGCCATGTACCTGCTCAAGCTCCGCCGGGACGAGGCCGTCGTACCGTCAACCCTGCTGTGGCACAAGCTGGTCGCGGACGTCGAGGCCAACGCGCCGTGGCAGAGGCTGCGCCGGAGCCTGCTGCTGCTCCTCCAGCTGCTCCTGGTCCTCATCTTCGCCTTCCTCGCGGCCCGTCCGTTCGTTGAGCGGCCCGCGGGTCTCGCGGGCGACATCGTCCTCGTGGTGGACACGTCCGCGTCCATGCAGGCGACCGACGTCGCGCCAAACCGCCTCGAAGCGGCCAAGGCCCTGGCGCTCGAGGCCCTCAAGGACCTGCCGGCGGGCGGCAAGGTCAGCGTCATCGCGGCCGGCCGGACGGCGAGGGTCGTGGCCAACGGCACATCGGACCTCGGGCGCGTGAAGCAGGCCATCGCCTCGATCACGGCGACCTCGGACGTCGGCGACCTGGGCGATGCCCTCCGGCTCGCCTCCGCTTTGGCGGCCCGCTCCGGCGACGCGGAGATCCTGGTGGCGACGGACGCGTCGATCACCGCGGTCCCCAAGGGCACGCTCGACGCTCCGGTGCGGGTGCTCCGGGTCGGACGCGCCCAGGATAACCAGGCGATCGTGGCCCTGGCCGTCCGGACCGCGCCGTCCGGGCTCTCGCACTCGGCCTTCGTGTCCGTGGCGAACCTGGGCCTGGAGATGGTCCAGCGGACCCTGGAGGTCTACGCGGACGGCCAGCTGCGCGACTCCCGCACGCTCACGCTGGACCCCCAGCTCCGGACAGACGTCACGATCGACGACATCGACGACCCGAACCGCCCGGCATCCGTGGTCGAGGTCCGGCTTGTCGCGAAGGACGCGTCTTCGACCGGGGTCGCGGACATGCTGGGCGTGGACGACCGGGCCTGGGCGATCGTCCCGCCCGCGGCCCTGCGCACGGTGCTCCTGGTGAGCAACGGGGACCCGTATCTCGAGACGGCTCTCTCGTACCTGCCGGACACCGAGCTCTACGGCGTCACGCCCGCCGAGTACGGCCCGGGCACCAGGCCCGAGCTGTTCGACCTGGTGATCTTCGAGGGGTACCTGCCCGCCGAGCTGCCGGCCAAGCCCATCCTGGCCATCGCCCCGCCGAAGACATCCGCCCTGGGCAGCGTGACCGGCACGCTGACCAACCCGGGTATCGGGACGCTCGATCCCTCCGACCCGGTGCTCCGGTACGTGGACCTGACCACGGTGCACATCTCCGAGGCGCGGAAGATGGAGCTCCCCGCCTGGGCGCGAGCCGTGGTCCCGGGTCCCGCCGGCGCTCCGCTGCTCTATGCCGGGAGCCTGGTCGGACGCCCCGCCGCGGTGCTGGCCTTCGAGCCGCGCCGTTCCGACCTGCCGCTCCAGGTCGCGTTCCCGGTCCTGCTGGCGAACCTCGCGGGCGAGTTGCTGGGCGGCTCCGAGGCTCCGCTGGACGCCATCGCCCCGGGCGCGCCGGTGACCCTCGCCATCCCGGACGGCGCCCTCGGCGTCCGCGTGCAACGGCCCGACGGCACGACGGACGACCTCCTGGCACCCACGAAGGAGGCGGCCAGCGTCACCTTTGCCCGGACCGATCTCCTGGGCGTCTACACCGTGACAGGCATCCCGGATCCCGAGGCCACCCCGGCG